>JBDTAI010000116.1:0-2988 GCA_039924685.1 Ktedonobacterales bacterium | reverse complement strand
CTGGCGCCGATGGAACCGTGATAGCCGAGAAAGAAGATCGCGTCGAAGCTGTCTTCAAGCCCCTCCATCATGTAGAGCGGCTTGTGCTTGCCGCTGATCAGCGCCGCCTTGCCGTGGATCAGGTCTGGCGCCAGGTTGCGCATGCTGCTGTGCGAGTCGTTGACCACGAAGGTATCAGCCCCCGCCGCCAGCGCGCCATCAATCGCGGCGTTCAGTTCGCCCAGCAGCAGCCGTCGTCCCATCTCATAATCGTGGCTGCCGACCATAATCTGATCCCAGTCCACAATCCCCGCTACGCCCTCAAAGTCCGTCGAAATATAGACTTTCATCACACATCCTTCACGCTAATTCTCCCCTCTCCTCCGAGGAGAGGGGCCGGGGTGAGGTCACATGGCCACCTGTAGCGGCGCGACGATCCACTCACTCAACTTGACATACCAGGGACGACGCAACCACTGCTCCGCCGTGATCTCGAAGGCGTTGGACTTGTCGCAGGCAAAGAGCAACTCCATCTGGCGGGCGAGTTGCCGACTATAGACCTCGACATTGATCTCATAGTTGCCTACGGCGCTCAACCTGTCAAGGTTGGCGGTGCCGATAGTGGACCACTGACCATCCACGGTACACGTTTTGGCATGAATCATCGCGCCCTGATAGCCATGGAGATGAATGCCCGCCTCGAGGCAGGTGGTGAAATAGCCGCGTGCGCCCCAATCCGCAAGAATGTGGTTCGAGGCCCACGGCAGCACGATTTCGACACGCACGCCGCGCTCGGCTGCCTCGATGAGCGCATCGAGTACGGTATGGTCGGGGATGAAGTAGGCGTTGGTGAGCAGGATGTGATGCTGGGCGCGGTCAATTGCGTCTATGTACATATCGCGGATCGGGAAGGTCAGGCGCACGGCATTGTTGCCCTGTAGCGCAATCGTCGGATCGAAGTGGCGCAGATAATTCTGCTCGATGCGCGCTTTCTTCGGCGAGAAGCGGTTCCAGAAATCCACAAACGACTGCGCAAGGTCCGTGGCGGCAGGACCACTGATGCGCAGATGGGTGTCGCGCCATTCAGTCGCATAGAGGCTGCCCAGATTATAGCCGCCGATGAAACCCACCTTACCGTCAACAATCAACAGCTTGCGATGATCGAGCGCGTAGCGACGCGGATCCAGGAGATGCCAGATGCGATGGAACGACTGGAACCGAAGCGTGTGAATCTCAGGTGGAAATTGCTTGAAGGCACGCGGCACGACAAGATTACCGAACGAATCGAAGATCGCGTAGACCTGCACCCCTGCCCGCGCCCGCGCCGCCAACCGATCCCTGAACGTCTGCCCTACCGCGTCATCCTTCCAGATGAACGATTCGATGTAGATGCACTCCTGAGCGGCGTCAATCGCTTCGAGCATGGCGTCATACAGGTCGCGGCCATAGCTGTAGATGCGCAGGGCGCTTTCGCCCACCTGCACATCATCGAGTTCCATATAGGGGAAGCCAGACCTGGGTAGCCGCTGCTTGCGGCGCATCGCCACCACAGCGAGTGCGCCGACCACCAGCGCCTGTAATCCCAGCCAGCCGACGATGCCCAGCAATACCAGCCGCCGCAGCGGAATACGCCGCCGCAGCTGGACCAACCGGATCGCCCATGCCACCGGCTCAGGCAGTCGCTCTATGAGAGATTGCCGTAGAGATTGCCGTAGAGATTGTCGCCGTTTTGGCAAGAGAGATGACATGGCGCAGACTCCTTCCTCACCTGAGTCAACCGCGTTGGCAACCAGGCGGCTTCACTCCGCCGACGCGCCCTGACGTTCTGACAGCGCCGCACGCACTGCGCCAACCAGCTTGGCGACATTCACTCGCGTAAAATCCGTAGTATCCACCTGATAGACGGCGCCACCAAGATCGAGCGGCGTATATCGTGCGCCCGATACCTTCTCGCGCCACTCGGCGACATTGGCCGGTTCGACGTGTCCTGGATGGCATTCATCGGTGGCAGCTCGCGCCAGAAAACGCCGCAGCAGCGTCTCATCATCCGCCGTGCAGTGGATTTGCAGTGGCGCGAAGGGATAACGGGCCTGCAACGCCTGAAACGTCGTAGTATCGTAGCCTGCCCGAAAGTTGGCCTCGACGACGAGCGACTGTCCGGCGGCAAGCAGCGCCGCCATGACATGATCCAGCAGGGCAAAGCTCGTGGCGCCTAACCGTTGCGACCAGGCGCGGTCGCTCTAGCCGAGGGCGTCGAAGAGCGTCTCCTTCAGGCCATCCTTATAAAAGAACGGAAGGCGGACCTCCTGCGCCACAGTGCGGGCCAATGTCGTCTTGCCCGACGCTGGCGGACCCGACACGATCACCACCAGTGGCCTGCCCATAGAACACCCTCCATAGCAAAACGCTCCCGTCTCAGACGGTAAGAGAGTTCATACCGTCTGTCAATAGGCAAACGATGTGAACTCTTCTTCTTAGCTGGACACGATTCCGCTGGACGCGATTCCGCGCCTAGAGCCTGCTATCAACCGTCGTCGCGCACTGCTGCAGTTGGGATTGTGTTGCCTGAACGGGTGAAAGGATGTCGTACGTAACACAATCGAAGAAGAATGCTCCCTCGAGGACATAAAAGATATGCACGTTGAACGTTTGCCCCTGGTAAGCTTCTGTTGCCGCAACATACGCCGCCTGATCGCCGATGCCGTTCACCACCGTCAGGTTGCTGATAGTAATGTTGTTCCCTGCGGCCTGGGATAGCGCCGACTGAATATCGCTCTGCGGGATCGGGTCTGGTCCAGTCCAGGGCAGAAACCAGACGATCAACAGAACACTCGAAGTGGAGATTTTGTAGTTGCAGGCGCCACCATTGGTCGAGCCAGACAGGTAAGGATTGCCCAATTGAACTGAGGTCGCCGGGGTTGAGGTTGGAATGGCGGCGTTCGCCTCAGCTACGGAAAACAGTTGCGCGCACTTCTCGTCTGTCAACGCTGGCATCGTGGGCTTGGGCCG
>JBDTAI010000115.1:0-9513 GCA_039924685.1 Ktedonobacterales bacterium | reverse complement strand
ACGCCCACGCCTGATATAACTTCGCATGCAAACACGAAGGAGGCTGGTGATATGGCGAATGAGAAGAAAACCACGCAGGCGACATTTGACGACCGCGATATTGTCGTGCTGGGCGGCGCGCGCACACCCTTCGGCGCGTTCATGGGATCGCTGAAAGACATCTCGGCGATTGAACTCGGCGCCATCGCGGGCAAGGCCGCGCTGGAACGCTCAGGTGTGGCGGCTGGCGATGTAGACTCGGTAGTCTTTGGCAACGTGCTTCAGACCAGCGCCGACACCATCTACTGCGCGCGGCACATCGCCCTGAAAGTGGGCGCCCCCATCGAGACGCCCGCATTGACGGTGAACCGCCTCTGCGGCTCCGGCTTGCAGGCGCTCGTCAACGGCGCGCAGTCACTGCTGCTGGGCGAGGGACATATCGCGCTGGTCGGTGGCTGCGAGAATATGACCCAGGCGCCGTTTGTGGTGCGCGGCGCCCGCACCGGCCTGAGCCTGGGCGAGCACAAGTTCGAGGATTCGCTGTGGGAGGCGCTGGTAGATAGCTACTGCGGCTGTGGCATGGCGATCACGGCGGAGAATTTGGCCGAACAGTACACGCTCGACCGCGAGACGATTGACGCCTATGCGCTACGTAGCCAGCAGGCCGCGCAGCATGCGCAGGAACAAGGCTGGCTGGCCGAGGAGATCGTTCCCGTGACTGTGAAGGATCGCAAGGGCCGCGAGACGGTGATTGACCGCGACGAGGGCATCCGCGAGACCTCGATGGAGGCGCTGGCCAAGCTGCCCGCGCGCTTCAAGAAGGGTGGAGTGGTGACGGCAGGCAACGCTAGCGGCATCAACGATGCGGCGGCGGCGCTGGTGATTGCAACGGGCGCGGCGGCGCGTGAACGCGCGCTGAAGCCGATAGCCAGGCTGCTCTCCTGGGGCGTGGTCGGTGTAGACCCAAAGATCATGGGCATCGGTCCGGCGCCAGCCATCCGCCAGGCGCTCAAACGGGCAGACCTGACGCTCGATCAGATGGACCGCGTGGAGGTCAACGAAGCGTTCGCCTCGCAGTATCTCGCGGTGGAGAAGGAGCTTGGCCTGGATCGCGCCAAGACCAACGTGAACGGTGGCGCGATCTCGCTGGGGCATCCGCTGGCGGCGAGCGGCGCCCGGCTGGCGCTGACGCTGATCGCCGAACTGCGGCGCAACAAGCTACGCTACGGCGCAGCCTCGCTCTGTATCGGCGGTGGCCAGGGCATCGCCGCCGTCTTCGAGGCGCTGTAGTCTAGCCGTCTCTTTCGCAGACGTAGATCATCGCGGGAGAATCGGCGGTCAGCGGCGCCTGCTCCCAGTCACCGTAACAGGCGCGGATACGAAACCCGTTGTAGTGGAGCAGCGCCTCCATCTCCTGCGGGTAGACATAGCGCAGGGCAGTGTGCTTCGTCTTCTCCCGCGATTGGCCATCTTGCCCAGTCAGGCAGTGATAGTAGGTATAATGCTGAATCTGGGTCATGGGATCATAATATTGCTCCTGAGTGGTCACGAGGCGCTCGCCCGCAGATGTGGTAAAGTGCTGCGGCTCTGGATTGCGGAGTTCGAGGAGGTTGTGTGGATTGGGATTGCGCGTCTCGAAGAGAAAACAGCCCTCCATGCGCAAGTGCTCCCGGACACTTGCCAACAGCGCCTCCTGGTCCGCGCGCGTCAGGAAGAATTGCCACGCATTGCACAGCATGAAGATGAAGGAAAATTGCTGCTGAAGGTGGAACGTGCGCGCATCGGCGACCACCCATTCAATCACGGCGCCCTGTCTGGTCGCCTTCTGGCGTCCCCATTCGACCATCTCTGGAACGATGTCCACTGCGGTCATGTCGTAGCCGCGTAACGCCATCGGGATCGCCATGCGCCCAGTGCCGCAGGCCAGATCGAGCAGCGGCCCACCCAGCGGCCCACCCAGCGACTGCGCCCACTGCTCGATGACCGCGCGATCATCCATATAGCCTGCATCTAGAAGATCATAGGTATCTGGATCGCGGAACTCTTCGAGATTTTCCTGGTCAAGATGCTCATAGTCGTTCATCCATCACTCCTTCGTCAGTCTCCGGTAGCAGTCCTCAGCGCGCTAGCGGGCGGTGTGTTAATACGCCCCAGTGTATCACACAAGACCTGTTACGGCTGACTGCCTGTGTCTCGCTGAAGCGCTTGCGCCAGATAGCGACCTCCTTTCAGCGCCGTGCTATACTGGGCAAAAGTCGTCAAGACAGATAGCAGTTATAGCACTTCATGGACACAACGGTAGCGCAGCGGCAAACGACAGCACAGGTACCACCACAAACGCACTCGCGGCAGGCCACGCTCACCTTTGTGGTGGTGGGGGCGGCGCTGCTGGCGTTGTGTGTCTTCTTTCACCTCTATCGGCTTGCCCAGACACCTGGCTGGGATGCGCAGGAGGGCTACAACCTCGACCTCGCCTGGAATCTGCTGCATGGGCGGCTGCGGCTGTTTGCGCTTACTGGCGATTTTGCCCAGCATCCCCCACTTTTCTATCTGCAAGTTGCGCTGGCGGTCCGGCTGCTTGGCTACAACATGCTTGCCGTGCGCGCGGTGACAGCGCTGTATGCACTGTTGACCTGTGGCGCGATCCTGCTGGTTGGGCGGCGGATACTTGGTATCGCGCCCGCCGTGTGGGCGGCTGCGGCCTACACAGTCAGCCCTGTGATCCTGGCAAATACGCGCTGGGGCTACTCCTATGCGCAGCTTGCCTTCGTCGGACTGCTCTGCCTGTGGGCGACGTGGCGCTATATGCAGGCGCGAGGTAGGCCAGCGGCTGAAGCCGCGCCTCTGGGCCTGGGGCCACAAAGCCCGCCTGTGCGCGCTGGAGAGAGGGCGGGCGATAGTAGCTGGCGCTGGCTAGTGATCGCCTCGGTGTTGGCCGGAGTAGCAGCCTTCAGCGACTATGAGGGTGTGGCGTGGGTTGTGTTTGTGGCGCTGGTGGTGTGGCGTGTGGAGGGACGGCGCGGCTGGCGACGGGCATGCATAGCGCTGACGATTGGCGCTGGTATGCTGCTTATTGGGCTGCTGGCCTGCCTGATCGCCGCTCCGGGTGTCTTCGTGGCGGACTTCGGGACGACGCTGTCACGGGCGGGCGGTGGCAATCTGGTGATCCAGGCGCTCGATCTGCTGCTCAACTACTATCGGCTGCTGGCGTATGATCCCTGGTTGCTGCTGGGCGTCGTCGGCGTATTCTTGATTCCGCGCTCACGGCCACGCGGCTTTCTGCTGGGCGCGACGGCGCTGGTGGCGCTGGTGGCGCTGAAGGTGCGCGACATTGGGCTGAATCTGCATACCATTGTGCCGCTGCTGCCCTTGTTGGCGCTGGGCGCAGGTGTAGCGCTCGATCTCGCTGTGCGACGCCTCGATAGCTGGCTCACCCATTGGCTGGCGCCAGTAGCGGCTGATGCAGGAGCCAACCAGGGCAGCAACCGCCTGGCATCGCTGGGGATGCGTTTTATCGTCACGCTGATCGTCTTCGTGGTGGTGGTCTCGCCCGTGGCGATGGCGACCGCCAGCGATGCCGTTGGGTTGAGTGGCTCACTCACAACTCGGCAGGATGCGTTGCTGGCCCCGCCTGCCGATGCGCAGGCAGTGGCGGACTATATCTACGCGCATGCCCACTCCGGCGACCTCGTGCTTGCCTCGCCCGCGCTCGCCTGGATGTTCGATAGCCCTGAGAACGCGCCATCGCTGCGCGGCGCCGACATCCTTCAGACGCTGGCGCAGTCGGGACAGGCGGCGGCGTTCTATCCCGCCGGATTGCCTGCCGACCGCTGGGCCTATCCTGTCACGCTTGATGTAGCCCGCTATATCATTGTGGATGACCTGATCCGCCAGCTCGCGGCCCCTGACCAACTCCCTGCGCTGATGCTGCTGCTACATCACGCGCAACGCTGGCCCACCGTCTACACACGCGGCCAATACACTGTCTATGAGCGCCCTATTGCCGCCACGTAGTTGCTATCAGGCGATGTGGCGGCGTAGAATGAGGCATGTTTTATCTCTTTCACGGTACAGACGAGTTCTCGGCGCATGAGGAGTTGAGGCGCCTGCGGGTAACCGGCGGCTTCGACCTCAACCAGGACACTCACACGGGCGACGAGATCGACCTGGCGCAGATTCGCGCCGCCTGCGACACACTGCCGTTCCTGAGTGAGCGGCGGCTGGTCGTCGTACTCATTCCCATTCCCAAACGCAAACGCGGCGCAAAAGGCGATGAAGATAGCGACGAAAACAGCAGCGTAGCGCCCGGACCGACTCCACCGGCCAGCAAGACGAGAGGCAAAAAGGGCAAGTCAAGTGGCCCCGATCTCAAGGCGCTCTACCAGGGACTCGCCGACTACGCGCCGCATCTGCCGGAGACCACGACCCTCGTTGTGCTGGCGGAAGAACAACTCGATGCCACCAATCCACTGATCAACGCGGCAAAAAAGTATGGCAAGATGCAGGTGTTCACCAGGCCCAAAGGCGCGCAGCTCGATGCCTGGCTGCGCGCGCGGGCAAAGGACCGGCAGACCGAGATCACGCCGGAGGCATGCCGCCTGCTGGTCGAATCGGTGGGTGACAACACACGCCTGCTGGCCAGCGAGATTGACAAACTGAGCGCGTATGTTGGCGTAGGCGGCAAGATTGGCGTGGCCGAGGTGCGGCTGCTGACGCCGATAGAGCGGCAGTTGGTCATTTTTGATTTGACGGATGCGATAGCGCGCCGTGATCGTTCCCGCGCGCTGGCGCTGCTGCACGAATTCCTGGACAACGGGCAGTCACAATTTGGCATTATCGGGTTGATTGCTTCCCAGACACGCGCCCTGATGCAGGTGAAGACGCTGGCTGAGATGGGCATGCATTCTGGGCAGATTGCGCAGACGGCGGGCATGGCGCCCTTCGTGGTGGAGAAGAACCTGACGCTGTCCCGCCAGTTCACCTTCGCGCAACTCGAAGCCGCCCACCGCGCGCTGCTTGAAATAGATACCGCCCTCAAGCGCAGCCGCATGACGTCTGATATGGCGCTCGATCTCTTCGTCGTGTCGTTTGGCAGGACTGAGCCGATATAACAAGCAGGAGGGAGCAGGCAGACGCCCACTCCCTCCCAAATGACGCTCGATGCGCCGCTAGTGTGCAGATGCTAGCACTCGCTATAGCCGCAACTCACGCACTTGCGGCAGCCCTCCTCATTATACATAGTGTTGTTGCCGCACTGGGTGCAGAGGTTACCCGTCACGCTATAGAGCGCGAGCTTACCCATGCCAAGCGAATCCCCCAGCGCCGCGCCATGCCCATTGCCATTGGCCTGTGACGCTGGAGCGTTTGGCGTCGCGCCAGCCGCTTCGGCGTCGGCCGCCTCGTCAGCGCCCATGCCGTCGCTGCTGGGCAGAGCGGCGGGCGATGTCCTGTTGCGCTGCGCCTCCAGGTGCAGATCGAGCGCGCGCGCGATGGCGTCGGGCAGCGAGCGCACGCGGTCGGGTCCGAAGCCAATTGAGGCGCTGCCACCAATTGAACGCAACTGACGCGAGACCTCGGCGGCGCGCTGGTCCTGCGAGAGCGGGCTATCTACCTGCACGTGGATCGAGATCAGCCGACCCAGCGCCTCGGCCAGCGCCGCCACATCCGACCCGGCTTTGCCGATGTTGATGAAGACCTCAAAGAGGCCGTCGTCGTCGCTGTTGAGGGTGACGTTGACCTTGCCCTCCGGCGCCCGCACCTGTCGGGTATAGCCGTTCACCACCTCTGGGCGTGTCTTCACGCCGCTGGGGTAGATGCGCGCACGCGCCTGACGCGCCGCCGCTTCGGCCTGTTGCACCGCGCTCTCTGTCGCAGCCGGAGCTGCCTGCTCTGCGGGCCTGCTCTCTTTCACGCCGACATTGAGCACCTGCTCGCCCTTGCAGCCGTCGCGGAAGACGGTGATGCCCAGGCAGCCCAGGTCCCACGCCTGCATGTAGGCGTCCGCCACATCTTCGCGGGTCGCACTATTCGGCATATTCACGGTCTTGCTGATGGCGCTGTCAACGCCCTTCTGGAAGGCGGCCTGCATGCGAATATGCCAGGTTGGCGCGATCTCTTGCGCAGTGATATACGCAGCGAAGGCAGGGTCATCGGCGTAGGCGCTGCCATAGAGTGAGCCATGCGTGGCCGTGTATGTCAGCAGATCAGCCTGCTCTCCTTCAGAGAGGTGCGACTGCTTCACCGCCTCCTCGAAGAGCGGATTGACGAAATCTAGCACGCGGTACGAGCCATCCGGCTGCTTGACGCGATGCTGGAAGGCCAGCGCGAAGATCGGCTCGATGCCCGACGAACAATCGGCGATGATGCTGATCGATCCGGTCGGCGCGACCGTCGTGCGGTTCGAGTTGCGCAGCTTGCGACCGTCTTTGTAGCGGCTGTGTTCCCAGTTGGGGAACGCGCCACGCTCGCCCACCAGCGACGCCGAGGTGTCGTCGGCGCTGGACTGGATGAAGCGCATGACCTCTTCGCCCAGCGTGACGGCTTCCTCGGTGTCATAGCGTACGCCGAGCTTGAAGAGCATATCCGCCCAGCCCATGATGCCCAGGCCGATGCGCCGGTTGGACATCACCTTGTCACGCACCTCCGGCAGCGGATACGGGTTGACCTCGATCACGTTGTCGAGGAAGCGCACGCAGGTCTGCGTCACGCTGGTGAGCGTCTCCCAGTCAATGCGCTCCCGCGCCGCGCCGCCCGCTGTCGTCGGTAGAACGAACTGTGCGAGATTGATGCTGCCGAGGTTGCAGGCATCATAGCTACCGAGGGGCTGCTCACCGCACTGGTGGGTTGCTATTCCATTCACGACGATGCTATGCGTCACCGGCTCGGTTGTGTCGTAGACATCGGCCACTCCCGCGTCCTCGATCAGCGCGACCTGTGTAGTGAACGGCTCATAGTTGGATGTGCGTTTCTTGTTGGCGATCCACGTCATGAGCGCCTGCTGCTTGCGCGCCTGCATGAAACCAACGACCTCGGCGAACCGATCACGGTTGCCCTTGTCAATGATGACTTCATACTGCGCCTGGGTCGCGTACTCGGCGGCTTCACGCTGGGCGTTGGGCATTAGCCGCACTTGAGCCTCCCGACGCAGGCGCATGACACTGACGATGCCCAGGTTGAGCAACAACTGCTGTACATCGTGCGCCAGCCCCTTCGATGAGGTGGCTAGCCGCACACTGCATGTACCTTTCTCAGCCGGGCCGGTCTGTACGCTGCCGTCAGCGCTGAAGAGGCCACGCAGGAAGCCGATCACTGCATCGCGTGGCGCCAGGAAGATGCTCTCTGGCACGCGCTTCTCATGCGACCGAACCGAACTCACGCCCAAGCCCATCAGCAGCGTCCCTGCCGATCCCCGGTACATGAGTTGCAGATGCCCCTGCCGCTCGGTGCGGTTGCCAGCAGCGCCATACCAGCGCTGAATACGCGCTTGCAGCGTGTCCGCGAGCGCAACGTCCTGGGCATCCACTGCCATGCCCACGAGATCAGTCGTCTCTTCGCGCCGCACATAGCCATCGCCCAGCACATAGCCGACGACCTCGCCCAGTTCGGCGGACCACTCGGTCGGCGGCTGCGCCTCGCCGCGCGCAACTTTGGCATCAAGCCGCGCCTGACTGCGCTGACCATAGGCGAAGGTCGGCAGTGAGCGATCCTGCGACCAGGCGCCCTCACCGCCTTGCAACAACAGCGTATCGCCGTATTCGAGGTGGTCGAGCCGCTTGTAGCCCTCCGTCGTCAGGAAGCGATGATTAGGCGTCGCGGTGATCTCGATGCCGTGGCTGGTGATGAGCTTGCGGACAGGAACCTGCTTGCCGGTCTGGAAGACTGGCACAGCAGACTGGAACGTGACACCTGATGTGGCGACCTGTGCCACGCCGTTGACCGCCGCCTCTACTGTATGCGCCAAGGCGCGGGCATCCGTCGCGACGATCAGTTGCTCGCCACTCGCATAGAGCGTATCCATGCGGACGAGGCCGCGATCCGTCGCCAGCCGAGTCTCACCGATCACGCAAGGATTTGTTGTCTCGATCTGTTCCAGTTCGGGTGTGGGGTTGGCAGGGCTGCGATTGACGCGATCGAGAAAGATCAGGCCGGGGTCGCCGGTGGACCAGGCGGCATCAATGATCTGGTTCATGACCTCGCGGGCGCGCAGGCGCTGCGTGACCTCATGGGTATGGGGGTCCACCAGATCATACTCGTCATCCGCCTCATAGGCGCGCATGAACGTATCGGTGACGCCGACCGAGATGTTGAAGTTCGTCACCGAGCCATCGCGCTTGCAGTTGATGAAGTGCAGGATGTCGGGGTGGTCCACCCGCAACACCCCCATGTTTGCGCCACGACGGGTTCCACCTTGTTTTACCGCTTCGGTTGCTCCATCAAAGATTTTCATGAAGCTGATGGGGCCGGAGGCGACACCATGCGTGGACGCCACCATGCTCCCCGCCGGGCGCAAGCGGCTAAAACTCATTCCAGTGCCCCCACCACTCTGATGGATTAACGCGGCGTGCTTGACCGACTCGAAGATGCCTGACAGGCTATCTTCCACCGGCACGACATAGCAGGCGGAGAGCTGGAGGTTGTTGCCCTTGCCCGCGTTCATCAGCGTAGGAGAGTTGGGCAGGAATTGGTGGGTCGCCATCACGTTGTAGAACTGCTCGATGATGGCCTGAACCTCGTCGGGCGAGTGCCAGGACTTCTCTGCCTCGGCGACCGCACTGGCCACCCGCCAGCACAGTTCGTCGGGCGACTCGATCACCTTGCCTGTCTCGTCTTTGAGCAGATACCGCTCGCGCAGCACCCGCAGCGCTGTCTCGGACCACTGCCCTGTTGTGCGTGGAGTCGCCTTGCTGCTGGTCGCCTGTGCTGCGCGTGCCGCCCGGTTAGGCTGTGTCGCCTGCATTGCGCCGGAGTTCGTCTCGCCCGTCGCGTACCTGGGCTTGTCTTGCTTCTCTTTCACGTCTGCCCCCTGAAGCGCGGTGTCGCAGCGCTGCCGCTGCTCATTGCCATCGAAAACGAAAGGAAACCAACGGGTTGGATGCGCGAGGATAGCTATCAATCTCATTATAAACCACAACATATGGGAAAATCAAGATATTTTTCACAACATCTAGTGCTTTAGGGGAAATGCGTACACAAACCCAACATATTGTGCCAAGTCGCCATAACAAGCAGGACTGCTGGCTGCCGTGAACGGCTGAGTCTGCTATGAGCCTGGCTGCCAGCGCCCAGGCTGGCGCGCATCATGCGGACGCGCGCCCCGTGATACACCGATGATACAGGTGAAGCGAGTTCGACCCGTTGATGGCTTCCCAGCGACCTATGAGTACTATCCGTGAGTAGTACCGACGCCGTGTGAGCGTCGTAGGAGTGTCGTATCGTAGTACTGGTAGGGAATGTGGTTACTGCGCACTGACAGGTCGCGTTGTATTTCACATGGCAAGCGTGACTCGCGCACTGTTCTCAACTACACGCCGGAGC
>JBDTAI010000114.1:0-3023 GCA_039924685.1 Ktedonobacterales bacterium | reverse complement strand
AGGGACTGGCGCATCTGCCACTGGCTGTGATGGATGAGGGCGACGTGGCGCTGATGCCTGATCCCGCCTATCCGGTCTACCCGACAGCGGTGGCGCTCGCAGGAGGTGTCTGCTACGACCTGCCGCTGGATGCTGCACATGGCTGGCTGCCCGACCTCGATGCGATCCCCGCCGACACGCTCACCCGCGCCCGCACGCTCTGGCTGAACTATCCCAACAATCCAACAGGCGCCGCCGCCCCACGTGAGTTCTTCGCGCGCGCCGTGCAGTTTGCCCACGCGCATCACCTGTTGATCGTGCATGACATGGCCTATGCCGAGGTCTGTTTCGATGGCGCCAGGCCGCCAAGCATCCTCGAAATCCCTGGCGCAAAAGAGGTGGCTGTCGAGTTCCACTCGCTCTCGAAGGCCTATAACATGGCAGGTTTCCGCGTGGGCATGCTGGCGGGCAATGCGACCATCGTTGAGGGACTGATCCGCCTAAAGAGCAATATTGATACGGGCATCTTCCGTCCGATTCAGCATGCGGCGATCCGGGCGCTGGCGCTGCCGGAAGCGTGGCTTATGGAGCGCAACACGATCTATCAGCGGCGCCGTGATCGTCTTGTAGACGCCTGCCGTCGTCTGGGCATGGCGGTGGAAACGCCCGAAGCCGGTCTCTATCTCTGGCCACAGATACCATCGGGCTATACCTCGACCAAGTTCGCGCTGCATCTCTTGCAGGAAGCCGCTGTCGCCGTCACGCCAGGCACAAACTTTGGCGCCAGAGGTGAGGGCTATGTACGTATCTCGCTGACCACGCCCGATGCGCGTCTCGACGAAGCGATCACCCGCATGGAACGTCTCGTCGCTACTCATGCTTGAATATGCCGCCACATCTGATCCTCCATCGCATAGCGCCCAACACAACCCAGCGCACCCCGACATTACATGCACGCTAGTGGAACCAGTAGTGCGAAAGAAATCACTTGACAAGCGCGTCAAAAATAGCTAACCTACAGCAAGGGCGACCGAGCATGTGTGTGGAGTGTTGGGGAGATGGGGAGGTGGCGTATGCGCGTCTATATCTGCTACGCGCAGGCCGACGCCGACGTGTATCAGGAACTGGCGGCGGCGCTCCAGGCGGCGGGCGTCGAGGTCATCGGCGATTCGTACCCCACTGCGCACGGTCCCAGCCGTGCCGCCATGCCCACTCGACCGCTACACTACACCACGGGCGCCCCGCTCGCTGGCGGCGGCGGCAGCATCTCGCGTCCACTCGACGACGCCGACCTGTGGACTAGCGATGCCTTGATTGTGCTGCTCTCGCAGGCGTCGCTCCACTCGGCGCGTGTGCGCAGCGAGACACGCCGCTTCCATGAGATACGCATGGGCGAGCCACAACGTCTGCTGCTGCCGCTAGCGCTCCAGCAGATCGAGTTGTCGGACCTCTGGCCCTTTTTGCAGGACTACCAGTTGATCGAGGGGCCACAGGGCGAGGCATGGTCGGCGCAGGGTATGAGCCTGGACGCCTTGCAGGAGTTGGGCGCTTCGGCCAGGACAGATGCGATCTTGCCCGGATCGCCCCCAACTGCGCTTGTTTCCTATAATGGGGCGCGGGCGGTGGCGACACGGCCACACCACCGGGTGCGTCGCCGTCCGTTGCTGGTGATGACGCTGGCGCTGGTAGTGATTGCATTGCTCGGCTCTGTCAGCCTCGCGCTGCTGCGTGGCATAGCGGGCGGGCAGCATCACAGCATCACAGCGAACAAAGCAGGCAGGCTGGTGGCGCCCACGACGACACTCGATGTCGCTACCACTGAGGCTACCAGCGCACCCACCACGCAACCAACCGCCACCAAACGCCCGATGGCAAAGCCCAAACCGACCGCCACAGCAACCCCGCTACCTGCTGTCGAGGCAGTCTTTGTCAAGCGTGACAGCGCCACGGGGGGCAACTGGGAAGGCGCCTATGGCGGGCAAGGGTACGCCATCGCACTGTTCGAACAACAACTCCCCGCCGGTATCCAGATGACGGTTGCAAACAACAGCCTCTACACCTGGAGCGGCTCAACCAGCGACACGCGGGCATTGCAGAAGCCCGGCGCGACCGACCGCATCGCCACTTGCTGGTACTCTGGGGCGTCCTTCACGATTGACATCACCGTCACCGATGGCAAAACCCACCAGGTTGCGCTCTATCTGCTCGATTGGGATCAACTGAACCGTAGCGAGACGCTGACGATCACTGATCCAGCGACCGGAGCGACACTCGATACACGGCCCATCAGCGTCTTCGCTAAGGGGGCATATCTTGTCTGGAATGTGCGTGGCCATATCACCATCCAGGTAAAGAACACCAACTCACAGATCAATGCTGTCGTGAGTGGCGTCTTCTTCGCGTGACACGTGATCGGTGCTCAACGCAGCGAACGTCAAGCCATCGCGCCGTGCGTCGGCCTTGCTGGTGTTGGATAGCTATAGCGGGTCATCGGTCGTCGTTGTCGGTGGCGGGCGTGCTCAGGTCCACACGGATTGCGCCAATCTGGCTTTGTGCGGAGTTCGTGCTATCCAGCAGAAGCTGCCCGGTCACGCTGCTGGTTTTGCCGACAACGGTGTTGGGCGCCCAACCAGCACCTCATGGATGGTGAAGCTGGCCGTTGACGAAGACGCATCAATCGTATAGAGCGCGCCCAGCACAGCAATGATGGCGACGACGACGACCACCGTAATGCCAGCGGCGAGCCGCACACGAAAGCGTTGCAGCGATTGCCGCATAATCTCTCCTCCTGAAAATAGCCAGACGGGCGATCCACTGATTGTGCATGCGCCAACCGACTGGCCCGATATGCGTCGGGCATCATACGCCCATAGAATGAAGGATTGAGTGGAGGATTGAGTGGAGAATAGTGGTGTCATCTCAGCGAGACGTGAAACAGCCCGACTGGTGCATCTCCAATCGGGCTGTTTCAACTAATGGTGTGCCGTGCGGAAGCTACTCTAGCTTTCGGCGATGTCTATCGAGGTGATGGTTTCACCAGGCGT
>JBDTAI010000113.1:0-2698 GCA_039924685.1 Ktedonobacterales bacterium | reverse complement strand
GGGTTCCAGCGGATCGGGCAGCGTGGGCTGCTGTTCGCGCATGCCAGCGCCAACCGCATCGGCCACTGCCAGAAAGCCCTGCGCCAGCGGCAATGCAGGCATATAGGCGCGGCGATCATCTTCGCCCGGCTCCGGCCCCAACGGCATCAGCCGCATCCACTCAGCGATGCGGCTGGTCACGGAGAGCGCGCTGACGGCATGTGGATCGGCGCCGCCCCACAACGCCGCCACACCGACGCGGGCGACGATCTTGCCTGGCGCGATCTGGCGCTGGCCCAGCAAGCGCAGCGTCTCGCGCAGAACGTTCTGTGTATCGTGGGCGGCAATCGCTTCGAGTAGCGGCGTGGTGTCGGCCTGGAGCATCATCGCCATATGCTTGTCTTCACTCCTCGTTCTCTATGGTGTTCTGGTGTTTTGCGTATTCTGCATGCCACAATACGATCGTGCATCAGCCTTGCATCAGCCTTGCATCGGCCTTGCATCGGCGCAATGTCTGCAACAGCAGCCAGAGCCTTCAGGCTCCGTCCCTGCCCATGCGCCGGCCTTTCAAGGCCGAAAGCGTCTACCCGCCCGCAGATTCTCCCTGCTCACGCAGTTCGCGTATCTGCTGCTCGATAGGTGGGATATCAATGTAGTCCTCGTCGAGCAGTTTATAGGCGCGTTGCAGATAGAGTCCTGCCAGTTGCGGACCTGTCGCGTCGCGGCGTAGCGCAGCCTCGGCCAGTTGGTCGGCGCGATACTTTTCGGGCAGCGAGGCCGCGAGCCGCTTGAGTTGCGCGCTCACCTCAGCCAGCAGCCGCGCATCGGCGCCATCCATCGCATAGCGCGCCTGCCCCACCAGCCGCGCCATCTCGCTCAGCCGGTCGCGCTCTGGGCGCACGCTCACCATCACAGCATCAACGTCAATATCGTCGAGCGGCGAGGGGCCGGTGGACGACCGTGACGAGCCAAAACCAAACGATGTTGAGGATGTTGAGGATGTTGACACTGAGGACTGTGGCGCCTCGGCCTGCCAGCGGCTGAGGTAACGCGCATAGAGGCTGCCATAGGATGCGGCGGCTTCGGCGGCGTAGGCGAGGCGTTGGGTGTCGTCGTTGATCAGAATCGTCCCCAGGTCGCAGAGATCGTCGCCGCGATGTTCGGCAAGCTGGCGCAGCGCGTCGAGTCCGGCAGTTGTTTCGAGCATCGGCGGGATGGGCAGCGCGCTCTCGCTGGCGCTCTCGCCCAGCGCCTCGGCGGGCATCTGGCCCACCAGCAGCGGCGGCAGATATTTGCCGATGGCGAACTGGATTGGCGGCACCACACAGTAGGTCGCCAGCGTCTGTTCACCGCCAGAGGAGCGGACAGATGCGAAGAGTATCGCATGTCCTCGCGGCTGCTGGGAGTCCCCCAGTTCAAAGCGCAAATCCACCCTCTTGCTCCTCTGCTCTTGATACCGCCGCATATCGCTTGTAGCCGCCGTGGCCGCTTGTGGTCTGTTGTCAATCACTCCTGCTATTCTACCCGCCCGTAGAGCGGTATGCAACTTGCATCGGCAGCATGCGTTACGTTCCTTGACGCCCTACGGCGTCGGCGGCTACACTTCATGTTGTGAACCATTGAGCCGTTCCAGCACAGGAACAGAGTCGAAAGCCTGTTGTTGACCGATGTCGCAGCTATCTCACACCACAACCGCACCCAATCCGCCACTGGCGATGGAAGAGGCGCCCATTCGCAGTGAGGGCGCGATCCTGCCCTTCCCGCCGACGCCGGGCGGCGCTGCACGCAAACGCACGCGCTGGCCCGACGACATTGACGTGATCTTCGAGAAAGACCCCGCCGCGTGCAACATCCTCGAAGTGTTGAGCTATCAGGGATTGCACGCGATTCTGCTGCACCGGCTGGCCCATGCGCTCTACAAGCGCCATGTGCCGGTCATCCCGCGCCTGATCTCGCAGTTCGCCCGCATCATCACTGGCGGCATCGAGATTCACCCTGGTGCGACGATTGGCAGGCGCTTCTTTATAGACCACGGCGCTGGTGTAGTGATCGGCGAGACCACCGAGATCGGCGACAATGTGATGCTCTACCACCAGGTGACGCTGGGCGCGACCGGCTGGTGGAAACATCGCGGCGACGGGCGTGTGAAGCGACACCCCACCGTGGAAGACGATGTGACGATTGGGGTGGGCGCCTCGGTGTTGGGACCGATCACCATCGGCCACGACAGCAAGATCGGCGCGATGTCACTGGTGCTGGAGTCCATACCGCCGCATTCGCTGGTGGTGGCGCAGCCCGCGCAGTTGCGCGCGCCCATCATCGGACCAACGTCACATGGCGCATCATCCGCCCGCGTGAGCGCCACAACCGAGACCCATACGCTGCACGCCCAATGGGACGACGACGCGGTGGATTACGAGATTTAGGGCGAGATCCAGGTAAGCTAGCATGCGCCACGCAAGGAGACGGGGCGCACACGCCAACCTCAGCAGTAGCAGTTGCAGCGGCGTAAAATACACAAACGCTCGCAATATGCCATAATGTCTGCATCATCTTCCTGGGGGACGACAGTTGCCATACGCCAGTGCGTATGGGGTTGTCTGCGGTGATAGACGAGAAGGCGCTAGATCCCGGCCTTCGTTCTTTCGGCTCGATAGGGTAGAGCTAGCGTCAATCTGTGGCCCAATGCAGGCCACTTGCCCAAAGGAGGGTACCTGTG
>JBDTAI010000112.1:0-3816 GCA_039924685.1 Ktedonobacterales bacterium | reverse complement strand
CGTCCCGGCGATCCTTGCCGTTGGATTGTCACGCGCCTTTACGAAGGCGCCGACGGACGACCCAAGACACTGGTTGCTCGTCAATAACCTGCATCTGGAAGATACTCCCATCTGGCGCTGGAACGATCAACTGGTATAAGACGGGCATGAAACTGGTATAAGACGCCTGGGTGTGGCGCTTGACGGCTTTTGATGGCTCGCGTACACTGCGACTAGCTGATAGCTGTGTATGAGGCAATCAACACTATTTCCCAGCGGGCTGGAGCCGGAGGGCGGAGAGATGATAGCGCGGATACTGGGCGGGATCGCGGGTTGGCTCGTCGGCGTGCTGCCGCTGGTGATCGTGAATCTTGTTGGCTTTGCAGGCACGCTCGATCCCGATCAGGCGGCGCTGGCGGGCGCTATCGGTCTGGTGGGCGGCGTCATGCTGGGCGGCGTGGTGGCGGGCTTCATTGGGGGACGATCAGGCGGCGTCGGTGGCGCATTGCTCTCCGGCGGCCTGGCGGCGCTGCTCTATGTCGCCAGTGTTGGTGGACTGTTGATCTTTTCCGGATCGCAAGGCGATCTGCCTAACATCATCCTGGAACATCCGATCCGTGTCGGGGTTGCGGTTCTCTGCGTCGGCGCCATGCTGCTGATGCTCACCCTGCTAGTTGGCTTCTTCAGTTCGCGTGGCCAGCGCCAGAACGAGGCGCCCATAAACGCTGGTCAGGTCGGTCAGGTCGGCCAGCAATCGGCTTATACGCCGCAACGCGCTCCCCAGCCAGCCTATACGCGCTCCCTCGATCAGCATGCGCCGTCCTCCGGCCTGCTGAGTGATCCACGCTATGCCCCTGCGCCGCGCTCACGTCCCCTCGCCGACGCCGACCGCGAACCGTATCCTGCGCCATATGCCGGTCCACGTTCGCAACCACAGCAACCAGCGCAACAGCAGCCACAACGCACGCTCTATCGTTGAACATAGTGGATACCAACTGAAAGGAGCGCGCATCCATGACGCGGGTAATCTTCCTGGGTACCTCGGCGGCGCTGCCCACCGGCGAACGCGGCAATGTCTGTCTGGGAGTGATCGGCGCGGCGCCCAACGCCGGACTGTTGATTGACTGTGGCGATGGTGTCTATCGCGCGCTGTTACGGGCGGAGATTGGGCCTGACGCGCTCGACGACATCTTCATCACCCATGCGCATATTGACCATATCGGCGCCCTGCCCTCGCTGATCGAGAGCCTGCGACTGGCGGGTCGTCGGCGTCCACTGCGCATCTATGCGTTGCCCGAAGTGCTGGCCATCGCCCAGCGGCTCGTCGCGGTCTATGACTTCGAGTTGAAGCTGGATCACTGGGAGTTTCCGGTCAGCTTTCATGCGGTGGATGAGGGGCAGGACGTGACACTGGCAGGCGTTCCCGCTCACGTCTATCGCATGGATCACAGTGTACTCTCAGCCGGGCTACGGCTCGACTTCCCCACCGGCGTGCTGGCCTACACCTGCGACACGCAACCAACGTCCAACATCGCACAGCTGGGCACACAGGCGCGGCTCTTCATCACCGAGGCGACCTTCCTCAGCAAGGACGTGGAGTATGCGCGCAGGGGGAAGCATATGACGGCACTCGAAGCGGGCCAGCAAGCGGCGGCATGCGAAGCGGGAACGCTGGCGCTCGTGCACCTGGGCGTGGCCGATGGCTGGAATCCGGCGGACGCCAGCGCCGAGGCTGGGCAGGCGTTCTCCGGTCCGATTGTCGTCCCGCAAGATGGCGACACGCTGGAGATGTGAATCATCTCACAGATGGCCCGTAGATGGGGCGCATCAGGACACAAGAGTGGCTGGCTATGATACACTGTCGTGGGCGCTACCGCCGCCAGCCCGATGACACGTTGTAGCTGGCTAGCGGCAATGAAAACGGCGTCCTGACGATTGTGATCGAAGGCTTTGCAATACCGCCGCAGATGTGGCGAAGGAGAACCTTCCGCATGTTCCAAGACCCCAACCATCCCGCCGTGCACACGCTCGCCGAACATCACGACGCTGGCACCCACGACCAGATTCCCGCCGACCAGGCGGCAGCAGCCGTGCAGGCGTTCCACGACAACGTTGACACACAGACGATGGATGCAGTGACCAGCGAACACTACGATACGATGTCGCCCGATCAGTTGCGCTCCGCCGCCCAGCAGTTCCATAGCAGCCTGCAAAGTGTCGCCAGCACCTCGCCCGAAGCCGCTCAACTGGCGCAGATCGATCCCAACACCGCGACAGCACAGCAGGTGGCCGAGATGCACCGCTTCACCCTCAAGAACCATCCTGAGTTGATGCGCAACATCCTGATTGGCGCAGGCGCGACGGTGGCCGTTGGCGCGCTGGCAGCCCTCGCTGCCCGCCACTACCTCAAGACTCACGGCCACTAGCCACTGACGGCAACCTTCCCACAAAGCAACGGACACGGCGTGATTGTAGGGGCGCGTGGCGCGCGCCCGCTCCCATTTCGCAAGGGAAACATCGCGCGTGTCCGCTTGTTGTGTGTGCGGCGCAGAGCCGAAAAATCGGGCCGGGAGCCATCACTCGTGGCTGCTGAGTTCGCGTGGCGTGTTGGAGGAGCTGAAGCTCCTTTGGGTGGCGCGTTGTTGCAGGCCACGCTGCACGCCGCTCAGGATCGTGCGCGCCATGTCACGCGCCACCTCGCCGATGGAGATGGTCGGGCCGTCAGCGAGGATGATCTTCACGTCACTCATCAGCGCAAATACATCAATGGTGATCTGTGAGGTCGCCACACCGTTCGCTGGATAGTGTTCCTCATGACCTGACGCGATCACCCCGCTGACACCTTCACCCAGCGCGTTTGTGTCGCTCAACAGGGCGCGTGTGTGCACGATGACGTGCGCCGACTGTGGCGCGTAAATCTTCACTGTCCCCATAACTGCGGATACATGAATCTGCGCCTGTTGCGGTATGTCAGCAAGGTTCAGGTCCAGTTGCACCTCACCCATAAAGGCGGAGACACGCGCCTGCGGTTGCAGTTTCCAGCTGCGGCGCAGCTTTTTGGTCTGCCCCATGAAGGCGCCGATGCGCTGCTGGGCGTGGGATAGCGCGGGCGCAGGGGGTGGAGTGCGACGTTCCAGCGCGGCCAGTGGCGCCAGCGGCGAGACTGGCAGTTCACGCAGGATGGTTCGGCACTCCTCGACGCTGCTGGCCTCGACCAGCGCATCAAGGGCGTGGCGAAAATCCTCGAAGTCGAGTTCACCACGCTCATAACGCGCCCGCACTTCCTGAATGGCGGCCTGTTGCGCCGCCAGCAGCGCCGACTCCATACCCTGCCTCCACTGCTCTCAATCAAACCAGGCGAACGCATCGTAACAGCTACAATGATGCGTCATCGCTTCTTGTCTTACGTACCCAACCGGACGAATGTTTCTGCCGCAAACTGAAAGGCCAGACGGACATGCTCATCTTGAATATCATAGTCGTCGCGCATTTCCTTTGGTGGAAACCCTTGCGCCAGCATATCGGGAATGAGATAGATGAGGATGTCAGACTCGACCACAGGCTGCTCGCCATGAACATCAGGATCAGAGTAGATTCCTGGCATGTCAAGTGGATGTTGCAGGTTTCACCGCCTCAGAACAATTCGCCCTCCCATGCGTCGAGGGCATTGTACCGTATCTGGGCGATCACAAACTTCACCTGTCTTGCAGTGGCGCCGCGTAGCGGTGAACCATGCGCCCCATCACCGGCCCTCACTGGCATCCACCGGCTCGTCGCCAACATCTGTTGGGGCGGATTTGAGGTGTAGCGCCTCGCGGGCAATGTGGCCGTTGGGTA
>JBDTAI010000111.1:0-11958 GCA_039924685.1 Ktedonobacterales bacterium | reverse complement strand
CAACACTGCCCTCAACCTCCTCCGGCAAGCTGGTGTCACGAATGTGGCAGCGGCCTTACGTCGGCATGCCATGTACCCCCGCGAGGCGCTCAAACTCCTCGGGGTGGTATAGCATGCAAAGACCCTGTGTTGCTGGAGGTAAGCAATGGCACGGATTGAGCGGCTGGCGCAGGACAACCAGCGCACACAGGGCGCGGAGCAACGCGCGTGGTATCGCCGCCACAGCCCACGGCACCTGCGTGAGATGGCGACACTCATAGATGGCGCGTTGGCGGCGCGGCTACCCGCAGCGGCGAAGACGTGCGTTGTGTTGGGGGCTGGCGCCTGCACGGAGATACCGCTGGAACGACTGGCCCGGGCCTGCAATGCCGTGACGCTGGTGGACATTGACGTGCAAGGGATGCGGCGTGCGCGCGATGAACTGCCGTCCGCAGTGCGCAACCGCGTGGACCTGCTGATCGCCGATCTGACTGGTGGAGTGAGCGCCGCACTGGCCGATGAGTTGCGCAGCCAGCCTTGGGCCGACCTCGCCCAACTGGATGGCGGGACAGGAACCGCCGCACTCGATGCTGTGGCCAGTCTCCTCGAACGCCTGCCCATTGCCGCGCCACCAGCGTTCGTGGGGCTGGCGCCCGCTGGCTATGGGATTGTACTCAGCGCGCTCACCCTCACCCAACTCTATAGCCTGCCCCTGCTCGATGTCCTCGATACCCTGCTGTTACATGCGCCCCAGGCGGCTGATCGGCGTGAGGCGCATCCCCGCTACCGGGCGGCGGCGCAGACCTTCCGGTGGCGCATCGTTCAGGCGCATCTGGCGTTACTGGAACAACTCGTGGCCCCTGGCGGCGCCATCCTGCTCACCACCGACGTTACCGGCTACCTCTTGCCGCCAACCGCAGGACCGCATGCCCATGATGCGCGTGAGGCGCTATCTACCCTGCCGCCCGACGTGTTGATGATTCCTGATGATCTGACCACTCGCTTCGATTTGCTGCCGCCGCCCCATACATGGGAGTGGCTGGTCGCTGCGCCCGATGCCACAACGCCTGGGCGCGCCTATGATGTGGTAGGTAGAGTGCTGCGGCGGAAGGCAGCGGCGAACCGGTGAAAGCTGCATCGGCCAGTCCCCTGCACGCCATGCGCTCACGCGATCCCTGGCGCATTGGTTTGGGTCAGTGAGGAAACTGTTGGCGTGGGAGCAGTGCTGCGGTGTTTGAGGCGCCAATCGAAGAGGAAGAGCGCGATCATGACGAGCAGGTTGGCAAGCGTCAGGCCTTCGCGCAACGGCAGCCGAATGCCAAACTCGACCAGTGGCCCCCACAGCAGCAGATACCATCCCAGCAAGCCCATCACCACTGCCAGTCGGTGACGCGCATTCCAGCCGTCGCGCGCCGACCAGGCGCCGATGCGCCAGAGGCCAAAGGCGAAGACGGCGACGGCTAGCGCCATCGTGACAGGCGGCGGTAGCTTCGTGGCGGGCAGGATCATGTCCAGTGCGAAGAATAGCGTCGTCAGGCCAAACATCGCCAGTCGCACACTCCACACGCCCGGCGCGCGTTTGCCGGGTTGCAGGCGCGGCGGAGAGAAGTGTACGAAGCTGCCCAGCAGCAGGGTAGCTACCAGCAGCGCACAGCCAATCAGGTAGCCCACCAGTGGCGGCCCGGCATAACCTTCTTTGGCGAATTGCGCTTTGGCGACGTTCAGCGCGAGCAGGCCGCAAGGGAGCATCAGCCAGAGCAGCAACAGCAGCACACCACGCCGCCGCAGCGCTGGCAGCCGCGCCCGCTGGGGAAAGAGGACATGAAGCAGGAGCAGTGGGATCGCGATGCTGATCACGGCGTGATAAATCGTCAAATTCAGCGCCCAGACCCAGTTCGTTCCCAGCAAGACGCCATAGGAACCATTCGAGTGTGATGGTGAGCTTTTGGCCACGAAGTTGTACCACGTCTGGACGACCAGCGCCTCCTGGAAGATGCCAAACCCGGCGCCCAGCAGCAACACGTTACCCCAGCCCAGCCGTCGCCGCACGACGATCTCGCGGATCAGGATGGCGCTGGAGCCATAGAGCAGCGGCGTGAAGATGAAACCAAATGGCTGGATGAACAGCAATGGTGGCGTGGACCCCGACAACACCTCGGCGATCAGCGGCGAGAGGAAGTAGAGGGTCAGCAGCACGGGCCACATGCGCTGACCGCGTTGAGATTGTGGCGCAGGCAGTGGCAGGGTGAGCGCGGGGGATACGCCTGGGTAGGCGCTGGGCGCAGTGGGAACAGTCTCCATCGAAGCCTCCAGTCAGTCTCGCCAGTCAGTCTCGCCAGTCAGTCTCCAGAAGAACAAACGCACGCATGGGGGCATAACAGCGCGCAGGAGCGACCGGCCGTTGCACTGAAGGTAGCATAGATTGGCCGGGCAGGCAATAGGTGATTCGATGGTCAGTATCTTCCATAGCAGGACTTCTCGCCTGTGATGATTGCCGCAATCCCGCCACTCTGCTATACTGCGCCACTGGCTGGGATGATATGCTGATGTTCACACCGACGTTGAAAGCAGTCTAGCCGGGGAGAGGTTATGCGCGCCACACTGATTGACGACCGCCGTTTGTGGAATGAGTTTGTCGCCGTGACGCCCACCGGCCACCTCTGCCAGACATATGAGTGGGCCGACCACTCGGACGAGGGCGCGCGGGCTGGCTCGCTACGGGTGGGCGTGCTGGATGACGACGGGCGGCTGCTGGCGGCGCTGCTGCTGGTCCAGAGCAAGGCGACGGGGTTGCGCGCGCCCTTCTACTATGCGCCGCGTGGCCCAGTCTGCGCCGATCCCACCTCGCCTGCGCTGACCGAACTAATCCGCTATGCCCGCCGTGAGGCGCGCAAGCATGGGGCGTTCCTGATTCGCGCCGAGCCGAATGTGCTGGAAGACGATGCAGTGTGGCCAGGTGCGTTGCGGCGGCTGGGCTTTCATCCCAGCGACCATGTGATCTATCTGCGCAGCGCCTGGGTGACGGACTTGCTCCCCGACGACGATCAGCGTCTCGCCGCGATGATGACCACCTGGCGGCAGAACATCAGGTCCGGCGCGCGCAAGGGACTGACGGTGCGGCTGGCCGAGAGTGAGGCCGATCTCGACGCCTTCTATCGCCTGCTGGTAGAGACCGGCCAGCGCGACAGGTTCTATGTCTACCCCAAAGAGTTGTACCGCGACATGCTGGCGCACTACTCCGCTGCAAGTGCGGCGCAGGATGCTACGGCGCAGATGGCGCTGCTGCTGTGCGAACGCGACGGCATACCGTTCGCCGCCTCGACGGTGGCGGTGCTGGGCAAGTGGTCATGGAACCTGCATAGCGGCTCCTCCGGCCAGCCGGAGCACCGCAAGCTGCGCCCGAACTATCTGCTGCAATGGGAGTGCATGCGCTGGGCGAAGGCGATGGGCGCCGATTACTACGACTGGCGCACCATCCCCGATCCCGACAAGCTCAAGCCCGGCGAGGAACTCTACGGCGTCTATGAGTTCAAGCGCGGCTTCGGTGGCGCTGTCCGACGTGTCGTTCCCACGCAGGATTTGCCGCTACGCCCACTGATCTACTGGCCGTATGTCACGGCGGTCTCGCTGCGCCGCAGCATCCAGAAGCGTCGTCGTAGCGCCTTCGAGCGTCGCCGTGAGCGCGCCCAACTGAACCAGCAGCAAGCGCCCGCCACGCCAGCAAAGAACGTCGCCAATGGGCAGGCGAATGCGGCAAGCGGATCGTCACAGCCGCAAGAGGTCGGCGCTGGCGACACACGATGAAATCTCCAGCCCGCGCAGGCGGGCTTCACGTCGGCGGCAGCCGACTTCAGACGCGGGTTTACCCGCCCGCTGGGCCACAGGCGCAAATAAACAGGGCAAGGAGACAGCATGCGTGTAGAGGTGATTTCCGACCGTGAGCAATGGAACCGCTTTGTAGAGCCGCAGGCGACCGGCAATATCACGCAGACCTTCGAGTGGGCCGAACTGGGTGAGGGTGGGCTGGGCAGTGAGGCGATCCGCCTGGGCGCGCTGGATGACGCGGGTGCACTGCGCGCGGCGCTGCTGCTGATCGTCGAGCGGGCGCCGGTGGTGCGTCGTCCGTATTTCTATGCGCCGCGTGGCCCGGTTTGCGACGATCCCGACTCGCCCGCGCTGGCGGCGCTGATCGCGCGCGCCGACGTGGAGGCGCGCCGGGTGGGCGCTTTCATGTTGAAGGTCGAACCGAATGTGGCGGATGGCGATAGCGCGTGGCCCGCTGCGCTGCAACGGCTCGGCTTCGAGCGCAACCCCTACGCCACCCATCCGCGCCGCTCGTGGACGCTCGACATTCGCCCCGATGAGGCGACGCTGCTGGCGGGGATGAAGGAGAAGTGGCGCTACAACATCCGCCTGGCCGGGCGCAAAGGCGTGGTCGTGCGCGAAGCAACTACTCCGGCTGATGTGGACACGTTCTATACGCTCTATCAGGAGACCGCCCAGCGCGACGGCATCTTCATCCACGGCAAGCGCCACTACGAGGACTTCCTGCGGCTGTATGGCGAGCGCGACGCGGCGGCGTTGCTGCTGGCGGAATATGAAGGAACGCCGATTGCGGCGCTGATCGTAGCGAAGTGCGGGCCAGTGGCGACCTATATGTTCGGCGCGTCATCCAACCGTGAACGCAACCGCATGCCCAACCATCTCTTGCAGTGGACGGCGATCCGCTGGGCAAAGGCGCGCACCTGCACGCTCTACGACTTCCGCGCCATCGCCGAGCAGCTTGAGCCAAACGAGGATATGTACAGCCTGTATACGTACAAACAGGGTTTCGGTGGGCAGTCATTCTTTGCGATGGAGACCCACGACAAGCCGTACCAGAGCGCGATCTATTGGGCCTATCGCCGGTCGCTCACCGCCAAGCGCGCCTACGTCCGCTGGCAGCACGAGCGCGAACTGCGCCAGCATGAACGCGAAGCCGCCGAAAAAACCGCGAAGGCTGAGAAGACCCTACAGACAACCAGCAGCACGTCAGGCGCCTGAGCAGTGGCAGCGAGGCATACAGCGCAGTGGACGAGATCACGCTTCGGCCCATCACACGCGAGAACTGGCGCATGACGCTGGCGCTTGGTGTGCGCCCAGAACAGCAGCGCTTCGTGGCAGGCTACCAGCCCATCGCGCTGCTGCTGCTGGCGAAGGCGTATATCGGTCCACTGGGACTGCGCTGGGAGCCATACGCCATCTATCGTAGCGAACCGTCGGGTAAGCAGTTGATTGGCCTCGCCGAGTTGACCTGGAATCCCGCCGACGACACGAGTTGCTGGCTCAACCACTTCTTCATAGACCAGCGGTATCAGGGGCAGGGCTATGGCAAGCGCGCCTGTGCGGCGTTCATCCAGTACGTGCAAAGCCGCTTTCCCCAGGCGCAATCGCTGCGGCTGACCGTTCATCCTGAGAATATCCCGGCGCAGGCGCTCTATCGCAGCCTCGGCTTCGCCCCCACCAGCGAGGAACTGGATGGCGAGCCGGTGTATGCGCTGACGCTGGACGCAAATGGCGTATAACTGGTAACGTTTCAACATTCCGCGCTACCCTTTGTAGTCGCGGACGTGTGTTTCTCCAGTTATCACTGGAGCAGGCGCGTGCCAGACTGAGCATGGCATGCTCGCCCATATGCCGTATGCCGCTCATCGCCTGCCACGCCCGCCTGATGTTCCGCCCGCTGCGCCATGAGGCGGCCTGCGTCCAGCGTGCCGCTCGCGGTAGTCCGCCGACTCGATGACGACATGACGCACAAGGCTGAGGTCCGAGAGGCGCGAACGGATGCGCTCATCCATGTGCGAGAGCAGCCGGTTGTTGGTGGTGATCACCGTTGGCATGCGGAAGTTATAGCGATAGTTGATGATCTGGAAGAGTTTCTCGGTCGCCCAGGCGGTGCCATTCTCGGCGCCCAGATCATCGAGCACCAGCAGCCCTGCCTCACGCACCTTGTCGAACAGTTCGTCATACGCAATCTCGCTCGAAGGCGCATAGGCTGCGCGCAGATGATCGAGCAGGTCCGGCACGATGGAGAAGAAGACGGGACAGCCCACTGCGAGTTGCTGGTTGGCAATGGCGGCGGCCAGATGCGTTTTGCCGGTGCCATAGCCGCCACTGAGAACCAGCCATCCCTGCGGATCGTCGGCAAACCGCCGCGCCACCTCGAACGCCTCGCGCACGCCGGGCAGAGCATCCTCGAACGTGGCAAGGGATTTATCCTTGACGGGATCAAGACTGGAGAGGCGGCGCAGATCACTGCGATGGCGCTCCTCTAGCTGCTGCTCTTTGCAAGCGCATGGCGTCGCCTGACCAAACGACGGATCGCCCACCGGCACATCCAGCCGCACATAGCCGGCGCCCCGACAGAATGGGCAGACATCCCGAGCCAGTGACATCTCTGCGGCTTTTGCTGAAGCCTTTGCCGCAGACGCCCGCTGGCGCGTTCCCCGCGCATCGGCGGGCCGTTCAAGGCTATCGGCCTGTCCGGCGTCAGCATTCCAATCATTCCCAGTATGCACAGTATCTGCTGCTGGCTGCGATGCGCGCCGACGCGGCTCCAGCGCACCCATATACGCCGTGGCGCCCTCATGCAGTGAGAGCATGCCACCGCCTGCCGCTCTGCGCCCGTTGCGCGCTGTGCTGCCCAGCGTTGCGCCATGCTGCTGAGGATACTGCTGCTGACTGCTGGCGGCATCTGGTGGCGTGATCGCACGACCGGATCGCAGTGGGGCAGCAATGTCACCATCGGCTCCGCCTGCTGTGGTACGGAGCCGCTCACTCGCATGCGGGCGCTCAAATTGTGGCGATTGCCCCGCTGTATGTGAGATGGAGAACGTTGCGCGCACTGGCGCACTGGCGGCGACGAGCCGCTGGCGCGGAGCCGCTGGCGCCGCAGAGACTATCGCTCCGCGCGTCGGCAACTCCAGAATGCGGTCACTATCGAGCGCATCGGCGGGCGGCGCAAAGCGCGTGGCGCGTAGTTCGCGTGGGGTGGGAACCTCAGCGACATCGGCGCCCATTGCTGGCGGGCGCATGGCGCGCGGTGTGGGAGCAGCGCGTGTCACTGCCGGGGAATGCGGCATGTGGGGACGGGCTGCTTGTGGCGATGGTGATGGCGATGGCATCGTAGGTGTCGTGGTCGTAGTGGTCGTCTCCCTGGCGGTTGTCGTTGCGGTTGTCGTCTTGCGGCGCAGCCCACCCGCGCGGCGGACGGCGGCCTTAGCCAAAATATCGCCCATGCGCTCCATGTGGCTCGCCTCCCTTTCCATCGCTTGCCCAGCGCCTCAAGATGGCGCGGATGTAGCTCCACTTCCGCTTGTTTTGCTGCACAGCTTCCCGGAACGCCTCTTCCACCCACTCACGCGGATATTCCTGCTCGGCCTCGCGCAACTCTTCGGCCACCAGCGGCAGCAGCAGACCGATATTTTGCTCGTAGAGGGTGAAGATGTTGGGCCGTTCGACCTCGATCATGAACTGATGCGTCTGTTGCCGTTGCCCATGTGGTGGTGACTGTGAATGTGTGTGTGACGCTGCTGGCGTCGCATCAGCCGCACTCCCCAGCGCGGGATTATCCGGGCTGACGGCATCTGGTGGAGCGAGCGCCAGGAGGTCTTCGGCGTCGAGCAGCACTTCCGGTGAAAGGTCGCCTTCCATAAGACGGTTGATGGCGGCGCGACTGCGCTCCGTGTTGAAGAAGTACCATGCGACGATCTCGCCGTCCACCCGCACGCGCACCCGCAGCAGCGTACCCCGCGCCAGCGCCAGTTCCAGCGCCGCCCGCAGCCGCTCCTCCGGCGGACGCGGATCACCCGGTCGCCTCAGCGCGTGACGGAGCGCCCGGTCGGCAAGCAATTCGCGGTCGCTGGCGCAACGCGGCGTCCCCTGTTTGCCATAGAGCAGCCAGAAGAGGTGCAGCGTCACCTTCAGTTCGCCGATGTCTTCGATCTCTGGCAGCAGCGTGGTGAAGAAGGCATCGGGCAGCGGTGTATAGGGATTCGCGCCAGCAGGGAACCCAGCGAACGCGCGCCCATCAAGCCTGTTGAGCATGGCGGTGGTCTCCCTTCCGGCTAATAATCTGGTGTACGCAGTTCCAGGTCGCGGTAGCGTGTCTGCGCCGCCTGGAAGTAGAGGCTGATCTGCCCGACCGGCCCGTTACGATGCTTGGCGATGATGATGTCGGCGATGTTCTTGCGGTCGGTGTCGGGGTTATACACCTCGTCGCGGTAGATGAACATAACGATGTCCGCATCCTGCTCGATCGCGCCGCTTTCTCTCAAATCACTCAATTGTGGCTTCTTCTCGGTGCGGCTTTCGACGGCGCGCGAGAGTTGCGAGAGCGCCAGCACCGGCACGTTCAACTCGCGGGCCAGTTCTTTCAGGCCGCGACTGATCGCGGAGATCTCCTGCACGCGATTCTCGTGGCCGCCTCTGCCGCTGGCGGCGCTCGTTCCCTGCATCAGCTGCAGGTAATCCACGATCAGCAGATCGAAGCCGCGCTCCATCATCAGGCGACGCGCTTTGCTGCGCATCTCCATCAGTGTGATGCCCGGCGTATCGTCCACGTAGATATTCGCCTCGGAGAGCCGCCCAACCGACTCACTGATGCGCTCCCACTCATCCTCGTCAATATAACCGGTGCGCAGCTTGCTCTGGTCCACACTGGCGTCCATCGAGAGGAAGCGCGCAACCAACTGCTCGGCGCTCATCTCGAGGCTGAAGATGGCGACATTGTGCTGGTAGCGCAGCGACGCATTGTGCGCCAGCGAGAGAGCGAGCGCTGTTTTTCCAACAGCCGGCCGAGCTGCCAGGATGATCAGGTCGGAGCGTTGCAGGCCGCCGGTCATCTTGTCGAGGTCCGCGAAGCCGGTGGCGACGCCGACGATGGAGCCGCGCCGCTCGTGTAGCTGACCCAGCTTGTCAAGATATTCGCGCAGGGTGTCGCGGATATGCTCGAACTCGGCGCGGGTGAAGCGTTGGGTGACGTTGAAGAGCAGCTTTTCAGCCTGGTCTACGGCGGTGGTGGCATCCGGCTCGTTGTAGGCCACTGCGGCGATCTGCCCTGCCGCATGGATCAGCCGCCGCAAGAGCGCGGCGCGCTCGACGATGCGGGCGTAATACTCGACGTTGGCGCTGGTTGGCACCTGGTTGGCCAGCGAACTGACGTAGCTGACGCCGCCCACTTCATCCAGTTTGCCGCGCCGCTGCAACTCATCGGTGAGTGTGATCAGGTCCGCCGGTGAGCCAGCCTCATAGAGATCGAGCGCCGCCTGAAAAACCGTGCGGTGCGCCTCACGATAGAAGTCTTCGGCGCGCAGATACTCCGAGACCTGCACCATCGCTTCGGGATCGATCAGCAGACTGCCCAGCACGCCAGCTTCCGCCTCCACGTTCTGCGGCAGCAGCTTTTCCCCGGCCATTGTCATACCGCCCGCTCCCTCTGCATGGTGTTTACGCCACGAACTGCGCGATTCTTGTTGTTCGCTTTGCCGCCCACTCTGCGCCGTGTTGATAGAACACCCATTCCACAAAGTATACCGCAGATAGCATCGCGGCGGCGAGGATGTGGTGATCAATAGCTGGCGGCTGAGACGAGGCGACAGAGAAGAGCGTACCCAGTCGTGAGGCTGTTTGCAATGGGGATGTTATCCACCACGTTTGGAGGCGCGTGGATATGTGGATAAGTGGCGCCGAGGGCGAGGACAACGGTGACGTGTATGTGTGCGGCGACGAGGCGTGTGGATAGGCTATTTTCCTGCGATGTGGGGAGGATGAGCAGGCAAGAGCGGAAGTATCGCAGTGGGACATATCCACACCAGTCAGGAGTTATCCACCCCCTTATGGCAAGATCAAGCGGTTATCCACGACTTTATCCACCGGGATATGCACAGGGACAATTGGGCTAGCAGGCGCGGTCCTCAGGCCATCGCCCGCCAGATAGAAGATGGCGCCATTGACCGCGAGGGCAATGCCGCCGCCATAGTACGCCGTGGTGGTGGTGATGCCGACGGTGGCCTGGGCCACCTGCTCAACCCGGTTCCCTTCGCCCTCGTAGAGGAAGCTATCGGTCGTTGACATACACTAGCACACGCCGACATAGAACCCGAGTGGACAGTTCATATATCATCCCATTCGCCCGCGTCGTCCGGTATAATGGGTATGATGGCGCTATCAGTCGGCGACCTGGCGCCGCATCACCGCATCACTGCATCACTGCATACAACTTTACGATGAGCATAGAGTTAGCACGCGAGGAGGCGAGCGAGACGCATGAGCGACGACATCAACGACGATGGCGATAGTACTGACACAACAGTCACGACTGAGGTGGCAGCGGAGACGCTGCCATGGAGCATTGGGACCTTCGAGCATTTGCTGGTCGAGCGTCGCGGCATCGCGGCCTTCGTCACGCTGAACCGCCCCACTGTTCACAATGCCTTCAACGAACGGCTGATCGCCGAACTGCATACCGCCTTCGAGCGCCTGAGCGCCGAGGATGATCTGCGCGCGGTGGTGTTGCAGGGGGCGGGACGCAGCTTCTGCGCGGGCGCCGACCTCCACTGGATGCGCGCCAGTCTCGACTATACTCGCGAGGAAAACATGGCCGATGCGCTGCGTATGGCTGATATGTTCCGCGCCATAGACACCTGCCGCCATCCGGTGATCGGGCGCATCCACGGCGCGGCGCTGGGCGGAGGCGCTGGCCTCACCGCCGTCTGCGACATCGCCATCGCCGCCGAAGATACGCGCTTTGGCTTCACCGAGGCGCGGCTGGGCATTGCGCCCGCTGTCATCTCACCTTTCGCCACCCGGAAGATCGGCGAGAGCCACGCCCGCGCGCTCTTCCTCACGGCGGAACGCTTCGATGCCGCCCGCGCGCTCGCCATCGGCCTTGCGCATCAAGTCGTCCCCTTAAGCGAACTCGATGACGCAGTGCTGGCAACGCTGCGCAACATTGGCGAGAGCGCGCCACAGGGCGTGCGTGCCGCGAAGCGCCTGGCCGCCAGCATCTTGCATATGGATGACGCCGAGGCTCGCGCACTTACCGCCGAGACCATCGCCGGGCTGCGGGTGACGCCCGAAGGGCAGGAGGGTTTGCGCGCCTTCCTCGAAAAGCGCCGCGCCGAGTGGGTGAGCGACGATGTCCTCTAGAAAAATAAGCAAGGCGACCAAGCCAATGTCCACCTCTCCATCGCTCTCCTCATCTGCGTCTGCCAGCGCCAACAATGGCAGGCCGTTCGCTTCAGTACTGATCGCCAATCGTGGCGAGATCGCTGTGCGCGTGATCACCGCCTGCCAGGAAATGGGCATCCGCGCCATCGCTGTCTACTCCGACGCCGACCGCGATGCGCTGCATGTGCGCGTGGCCGACGCCGCATACCGCATTGGTCCCGCAGCGGCGCGTGAAAGCTACCTCAACATTCCGGCGATTCTGGCGGCGGCACAGCGGGCAGGCGCCGAGGCGATCCATCCAGGCTACGGCTTCCTCTCAGAGAACGCTGAGTTCGCTTCGGCCTGCGCTGAGGCCGGTATCGTCTTTATCGGCCCACCGGCAGAGGCGATCCGTCTGATGGGATCGAAGACCGCCGCCAAGCGCGCCGTCGAGCGGGCGGGTGTGCCAACCGTCCCTGGCTATCTGGGTGATGCGCAGGGCGGCAAGCTCGATGCGCAGACATTGCACCGCGAGGCCGAGCGCATCGGCTATCCACTGATGCTGAAAGCGGCGGCGGGCGGCGGCGGCAAGGGCATGCGTGTGGTCCACACGCCTGACGAGTTCGCCGAGGCGCTGGCGGCGGCCCAACGCGAGGCGCTGGCGGCTTTTGGCGAAGAGAGTGTGTTTCTTGAGAAGCTGATCGTCGCGCCGCGTCATGTCGAGTTCCAGATACTCGCCGACCGCTATGGCCACACGATTCACCTGGGCGAGCGCGAATGCTCGATCCAGCG
>JBDTAI010000110.1:0-8436 GCA_039924685.1 Ktedonobacterales bacterium | reverse complement strand
GGCTATCGTCTGCGGCTCGACGCGCTGGAACATGCGGATCACGCAGATCACCCGCAAAGTGGAGGCTCAGGCCAATGAAGATACTCCCAATACCACCGACGCAATCAACCTCACCGGCACGCCATGCGCTGACTGCGCTGCGCGCAGTGACGACGGCGCCGCTGCGTGGGCGCCTGCGACGAAATACGCGCAACGCGACGCGGGAGCCGTTCTGGTTTGGTGGGTCGCCCTGGCGCGTGATCGCTGAGACACTGCTGATTATGGTGACACTTTCGCTGGTGGTGTATCTGACCGCTGAACGTGGCAACCCGCGTTTCTATTTATTGCAGTTCGCCTATCCGCTGCTCTTCCTCGATGGTCCCTTCTGTGCGATGTGGTGCGCGGCGCGACTGCGCGTGCCAAAGGAGGCTGTATGGTGGCGTTGGGGGGCGACTGAAGTTGGTGTGGGCGCGATCCTCAGCGCCATTCCGGCTGCCATCCTGGCGATAGCCGTGCTCATACTCGCCGTGCTTACGCAGCACAACCTTGCGGATACCTATCGCGGTGTGCCGTACTACGCCTATATGATCGGCGCCTGTAGCGCCGCCTTTGTTGGCCTTACCTTCGAGTTCCTGATCTTCCGCGTCATCGTTCGTCTGCTGCTGTTCTGGAACTCGTTGCGCAGGCGGCATATGCGCTGGGCGCTGACACATGCGCTGCTGACGGTGGCGGCTATCGGCGCTGGACTGATCAGCCTGTTCTTCATCAGTCTCTTCCTGTATCTGGCGCGTGGGCCGGGGCGAGACATCACTACCCTGTTACCCATCACCTACTTCCTGCTGATCATGAGCGCCATTGGGCTGCTGCTGATCTTGCCACCATCCGCGCTGTTTTCGATGCTCTTTGCGCGCGGCGTCACGCAACGCCTCAAATCGTTGATCACTGCCGCCAATGCCCTGCGCGCCGGTGATTATAGCATGCGGACGCCGGTGCAGGGTGAGGATGAGATCGCCCAGCTTCAGACCGACTTCAACGCGATGGCCGCCGAACTGCAACGCGCCGTGAAGGACCTCAAGACTGAACGCGACACCGTGGCGGCACTGCTCGGTGAACGCCGTGAACTGGTCGCCAGCGTCTCGCATGAGTTGCGCACACCAGTCGCCACACTTCGCAGTTATCTCGAATCGTCGCTGGTTCACTGGCCCGACGAGGCGATGCCGGCCCCCACCAGTTTGCGCCGCGACGTGGAGATCATGGAGCGCGAAACTGTGCGCCTGCAGTCGCTGATTGACGATCTCTTTGCGCTGGCCCGCGCCGAGGTGGGGCGTCTCGATCTGCATCCCGCGCCAACCGATCTGGGGCTGCTGATCAGCCGCATCGTGGAGACGGCGGGGCCAGTGGCGTGGCGCGGCAGCCGTGTGGAGATGGTGGCCGAGGCGCCGCTTGATCTGCCGCTTGCGCTGGTGGATTCAGACCGACTGGAGCAGGTGATCCACAATCTGCTGCGCAACAGCGTGCGCCATACACCGCCGGGAGGCATCATCTCGGTGAGCGCGTCGCTGGCCCAGGATGGGCAAGATGCCGCCGCGCTGCGTGTGCAGGTGCGCGACACCGGCGAGGGTATCGCGTCGGGCGATCTGCCGCGCGTCTGGGATCGCTTCTACCAGAGTGAACATAGCCGCATGCAGGCGGGCGGTGGCGCGGGCTTGGGGCTGGCACTGGTGAGGGAGTTGACCGAGGCGATGGGCGGCGCCGTCAGTGTGGAAAGTGTGGTGGGCGCTGGTAGTTGTTTCACACTGCGCCTGCCGCTGGCGCCTGCCACCCTGCTCGCTTCCATCTCTGCTCTGCCATCACGCGAGAAAACCAACAGTCCCAATCTGAGACCTGCTGCGGAGCAGCGTGTTGTCACGAGTTTGGGGCGCTCGTCATAGTGTGCGCTGGTCCGTAGCGACAGGGTAGCAGGATCTGCGTTACCCACTCATCACCGCTCGTCATTGCTGATCAACTGTCGCATTTCGCAACGCATCAAAATGCGGCGGCGGAACGGGCAGCCGGACGAAAAATGTCGAGCCATGCCCGACACCCTCACTCTCGACCCAGATGGAGCCTCCCATTGCATCTATGAGCAGGCGCGACAGATAGAGCCCAAGCCCATTGCCCATCACCTTCGAGGCAATATCCTCAGGCAGACGGACAAATTTCTGAAAGAGCAGGGGAATCTGATCAGGCGCGATACCGTGACCATAATCGCGGATCGTAATTTCGACCATCTCGCGTGGCGCGCGCTGTCTGCGTGCTGTATGGGTCGTCTCCGGGATGTCCAGCATGACATAGGATGCCCTGATCTCAATCGGCGTGCCTGGCTCCGAGTACTTGAGTGCATTGGTCAGGATGTTGAGCAGCACCTGTTGCAGCTTGACACGATCCGCCCAGACCACCACCACCGGAGCAACCCGCAGGCGCAGATCGCGTTGTGCTGCTTGTTTCCCACTGACAGCCGAGGGCGCATCGCCCTGTACATCGAGCATCGGCAGCACCTGGTTGATCAAGCGCAGGAAGGGCAGCGCTTCTAACGACAGATCAGCCACTTCCTGTTCAACCTGTCGGGTCGAGAGAATCGTTTTGACCAGGTCCGTCAGCGATTGACCAATATCGCTGGCACGTTCCAGGCCGAACTGAAGCTGTTCTTGCGCCATCTGCCGATGCTGGCGTTTGAGCGTATCTATGTACATCACCATCGAGGTCAGCGGAGTGCGAATTTCATGGTTGACCGACGAAATGAAGGCATCCTTCAATGAATCCAGTTGGCGGGAACGCTCGTAGGCCGTAACCACTTCGCTGAGGAGGTCGTGAACGCCACGCTGTACAGCCAGCATCAGCGCCGCAAAGAGCCATTGCAGCATGAGCAGCCCTGCTGCAATGAGCGGCAGGTTGGCATCAACAGCAGGAGAGCGTGGCGTGAAGAGCAGGATGGCAAGCGTAACGGCGTTAAGTAGAGTGGTCGTCAGGATGAGATTGCGCACATTGTCAAGCAGTCCTACCAGAAGAATCGCAGCCAGCAGCGGGATCAGGTTCAGGAAACTTGTGGCGTCCAGGTGATGCGTGACGAACCAGCAACTCACCGCGCTCGTCGTCCCCAGGATGCCTGCAAACACCACCAGTACGGCAGCGGACTTGATTCTGCTACGCCGCAGGGAGCGACGGGCAACGAGCAGTAGGATGATCACCAGCGCGCTGATCACACTCAGCATCATGCAACTCCGCTCGGTGGCGAGATCCCCTGCCATGAAAAAGGCGGCGCCGGCGGCTCCTACGAGTACGACGATTGCCAGCGCAAGGAATCCGGGAAGGATGATACGTAACAGCCGCAGCAGGTGTTGTTGCCGGTATTCCTCATACGTCGCTTGCTTTATGTCGTGACGGAAGATTGCCTGGCGCATATGCTGCTCCCCCAGAGTGTAGAGAACCTATGTGATTGCTGGGGCCTTCTGTCGGCCTGCTTGTCAGTCTTCCTGTTCAACCAGCGATTTCAGGCGCGTGAAGCGCTCACTGGCGCTGAGTGAGATAACCCGTTCAATTGCGCAAATTAGCGCATCGGGGGTGGTGGGTTTTGTGAGGTATTCGTCCGCGCCGGCATACATGCCACGCAGCAGGTCTTTTTCCTGAACGAGCGCCGACAGGATGATGAGGGGAATCGTCGCCGTCGCTGGATCGCCACGGAGCGCATGGACGACTTGTGTCCCCTCCAGGCCAGGCATCCTGACATCAATCACAACGCAATGCGGTTGCAGGGTATAGACCTTTTCGAGACCATCAATGCCATTATCCGCCGTAACGATGCGAAACCGTGGCGATTGCCGAGTGGTCAGGGCGAAGGTGAGTGACATGAGCAAATCGGGATTGTCATCCACGATGACGACGAGATAGTCGTATTGCTGAGATGGCGCCATAGGTGAAGTCCTCCGCTGCCTTCTTGATGCCTAACGCCTGAGTGCCTGAATGTTGGATGCGAGGTAGTTCTTGATTTTTTGAAATAGTATACTACGCGCATTCCTCAAAAGGAAGTAAATGCTGAAACAGTAAGAGGTATGACGGCATGGCAGTAAGCGCGCGACATGCTATGGCTGCGAGAGCCGCTTACGCAGGCGTTGGACAAATGCCGCACATGTCATCTGGCGATTCACCACTTGTTCAAGCCATATGCCCATCTGAGTGCCAGTCAGGTTCGCGCTTATACTGATCTGCTGATTCGTCTGAAGAAATGTCATGAACACTTTGCCTGCTGTGAGGTACACGACTGGCCTGGGCTTCGGGTCGCCTCTGCGTTATTTATCCTGGAGGTTGGCGAGAATGTGGCTGGAGTGTTCCATGACAACTTCGAATGCAGCCATAACTACGCGGGGAAATTTTACGGGTGGCATGGCAATGCGAAAAGCGCACTATGATGCGCAGGGGATCGCTGCAACAGATCGATCCCCTGCGCGATGTTTGGTCCTGTCATTGTGTTCGCGCGGCGCCCGCTTAGGCCTCTCAGTGGGTCGCTGGCGCTGCGACTAACACTAGCGTATCACTGCGGCGGTGACTGAGTAGATCGGCGGCAGGAAATCTGCCAGCAACCGCCAGCTATCGCCGCCATCGGCGCTGCCGAAGAGCTGGCCGGTATTAGTGCCGACATAGACACCGCAGGGATCATGCGTATCTGCGCACATGCCGTGGCGTAGCACACCCAGCCGCACGGCTGATCCCTGGGGCAACCCCTCGGTCAGCGCTTCCCATGTTGTGCCGCCATTCTGTGTACGATAGACGGTGAACTGGTCACCCACGTTATGCCGCCCCATGCCATGCTCAACCACCACAAAGACCGTATCGGGGTGGCTCGCATCGAGCGCGATTGGAAAGCCGAACTCTGAGGGCAAGCTTCCCTGAATATCCGTCCAGTCTTCGCCGCCGTTCTCGGACTTGTAGACACCGCAGTGATTCTGCTGGTAGAGCGTATCTGGCTGTGTGGGATGTTGCGTCATGCGATGGAGACACTGGCCAAATTCAGGATACTTGTCGGGCATGAAGTCGGCGCGGGTATTCTTGTTCATGAACTGCCAGGTCTTGCCGCCATCAGTTGTGCGCACACAGCCGACGGCGGAGATGCCTACCCACATACGGTCGGGGTTGGCATAGTCGGCGATGATGGTATGCAGGCAGAGTCCGCCCGCGCCTGGGTTCCAGTGTTCGCGTGTGGCATGATTCGCCAGCCCGGCGTTGAGGTTCCATGTGACGCCAGCATCTTCACTGACCCAGAGGTTCGCAGGATCAACACCGGCATAGACCACCTGCGGCTCGGCCTCACGGCCCGGCTCGACGACCCAGATGTTTTTGAGGCTCTCGCCGCTCTCTTCGGGGAACTGGATGCCACGCTCAGGCTCATGCCAGGTATCACCCAAGTCGTCACTATAGCGCAGAAACGAGCCGAAGAATGCGCCATTCTCGGCGGCGAAGATGCGCTGCTTTTCGCGCTGATCGAGGGTGGCATAGTAAATGGGCATGGCTGCTAGCGTCGTTGGCTCAAAGGTCCAGGTTTTGCGGTCGCGTGACCGCGCCACATACAGACCGCGTTTGGTTCCCAGCAACAGCAGCGTGTCGCCGGTGTGTAGTTTGGTTGCATTGTGGACCGTCATACAAATCTCCTGTCAAAAATGAACGAGGAACAATCGTGGAGCAAACGAGAGGTGAAGGCGTCATCCGCACTGGCTTGCCCGCTGCTGCCAATTGGCCACAGGTCAGACAGCGGGGTGGCAATCCAATGGATGGTGGTTTGTCGTGCTGACGCCAACCGACCGGCAATGCGAGGGTGGTACGCTGGTGTTCTGCTGGTGTGTGCGATCAGCCGCCCGCGACGGAGTGGATGATGTGGATGGCGCTGCCGCCGGGAACCGGCGTATCAAGCATGGAGAGATAGCGAACGTTATACCCATTCACAAAAATGTTGACAAATGGGCGCAGTTCGCCGGTCTCGAAACACAGGTTGAAGCGGATACCGGGAAACAGCGCATCGAGCGCCATGATCACCTCATGTACGGCTCCGCTGGGCGTCTCTACGACGGCGCGCTGCTGGGTACGGGCGCGCAACTGTGATGGCAAGTGGACCGTCACCATTTGTGACGTCGACTGTGCCGCAGCTTCTGACGCAGGCGCAGCAGGCGCCTTCGGTGGGGTGGATGAAGATGAGGACATTGCAGCCAACCTCCTTTCGTGATGCGCCAATTGGCGACGTGTGAACTCAGCCGCATCCTACCTCACGCACGAAGATGAGATAGGACTTATGGTAGCTAGCTATCTGGAGTGGTTATTCTGTCTGGGCTGCGCAGATGCGGAAATGCTATCGGCAACGTCGTATACGCCGGTATTGCACGGGCTGGAAGTGATGGAGAAGGGACACGCCAGAAGGACACGCCAGAAGGACACGCCAGAAGGACACGCCAAATGTGTGGGCAGGGCATGACGCCAGCAACAGCAACGCCAATGCAACCACGCCGAACATACGGTACGGCATGTCGCTTGCGCAGTCACGTACAAGAGTGTTCACGTCCTCTGATACGCTGGCGGCGAATCAGGAATCAACTGATGCCCGGCTGAAATCGGCTGCCAGCGCAATGGCGCCATAGGTGTGTGGGCCGTATGTGGAATGTGCTCGATACACACAACCTCAATGATTGCATACTATGGCACACGACACAGTATGCCCGCGTTCACCACATGCGTCGGACGACGGGCACGGCACAGGCAGACATGATATGATCGTGATCTGCGCCTCGGCGGGTGGTGTGGAGGCGCTGACGCGGCTGGTGAGCGCCTTGCCTGTTGCGCAACGCCTGGACGAGCGCGCCGCAACAGTACGCGATGTCATTGGCTATGACGATAATGACGTTCCACCGCAGTAGTGAGTGTGATGTGAAGGCAAACGCCCGGCGAATTGTTCGGATTAGAGAGGGGATGGGCGCATGACACAGCGGCTGTTGTTGGATTGCGATCCCGGCCATGACGACGCCATCGCTATCTTGCTGGCTGCGCATGCGCCCGGCGCCCAGCTCGAAGCGATCACTACTGTCGCAGGCAACCAGACGGTTGCAATGACGGCGCGTAACGCCCTGCAAGTCTGTGCGCTTGCTGGTATCCACGCTATATCTGTCGCGGCGGGCATGGATCGCCCGTTGGTGCGTGAGTTGCAGGTAGCGGAGCGTATCCACGGCGCGTCGGGGCTTGGTGACGCGGACCTGCCGGAGCCGCAGATCGCTCTGGCGCCGCAGCATGCGGTTGACCTGCTGATCGAGCGGCTGCTGGCGGCGAAACACGGTCTCACTCTCGTCGCCACTGGCCCGCTCACCAATGTGGCGACTGCCATCCGCCGTGAGCCACGCATCCTGCCGCACATTCGGCGGATAGTGTTGATGGGCGGCGCCATCGGCCTGGGTAACTGGACACCCGCCGCGGAGTTCAACATCGCCATTGATCCCGAAGCGGCGCATATCGTCTTCACCTGTGGCCAGCCGATCACGATGGTGGGGCTGGATGTGACGCACCAGGCGCTCGCCACCGCCAATGTGCGTGAGCGCATCCGCGCGCTGCATACACCTGTCGGCGATTTCGTGGAAGGTTTGCTTGATTACTACGCTGAGCGATACGCCAGCATCTATGGCTTCCCTGCGCCGCCCGTGCATGACGCTTGCGCCGTGGCGGTGGCGCTCGATCCCACGCTCTTGCATGCCGAGCCGATGCGGGTAGACATCGAACTGCGTGGCGAGTTCACCGCCGGGCGCACCGTCTGCGACCGCTATGGTGTCACCGGCAGACCGCCCAACGCTGAGGTCGGCCTCGAACTCGACGTTCCCCGCTTCTGGGACCTGTTGATCGGTGTGCTGGCGACCTATTGAGCGACACGCTGGGTGTTATGGTGTTTAACAAGTCAGGTGGGAGATAGATCTTCCTCGTGGGTTCGTGGTCTGATGGCCAGGGGTAATCCCAGAGAGCGACAGTGCTTTTATCCGATCAAGGCGCTAAGGCATCATGCTCACGATCATCATCCTCAGTCGCGGTCGTAGGTGATGGCGGCAAGGTGGCAGTGCGCGCAAACGAGCGCCGTCAGCATGCCGGAATCGCTGGGATTCACAGCGGCTGGTTCGAACTGCCCCACAAAGACCATGCGTTGTTGGCAGCGCGGACACCGCTTGTATTCGGGATTCTGTACCCACTGTGGAGCGCCACCGATCTGCGCGCCACCGACAGTTGCGCCGACATAGGGCGTGCGGCGTGGTTCCCCTAGCACAAGGCGCCGTGCGGGCAGCGGCTCGATGCCGTATTCATATCCCTGGAAAACCGTTTGCACGAGTGGGTTCTCTGCGCTCCACGCTGCTCTGCCCGCCAGATCGAAGTCGGCGAAGAGATCGCCGAAGCGCACACAATAGT
>JBDTAI010000109.1:0-3675 GCA_039924685.1 Ktedonobacterales bacterium | reverse complement strand
ATGCTCGTACTACGTCGCAAGGCCGGTGAGGCAATTGTCCTCAATGGCGTCATCACGATTCATGTGCTCGCGGTCGAAGGCGAGCGTGTCAAGCTGGGCATCAGCGCGCCACCCGAAGTGGTGATTGTGCGCTCAGAGTTGCTCGACACTCCCAACGGCATGCTGCCAGGGGCGGCAGGCGGAGCTATGCCTGGGATGGGCGCTGGAACGCCGATCAACCGTGAGCATCCCCGGCCGTTTCGTGAGAACAACCGCCCCTATGGCGAACGGCCTTACCAGCCGAACCAGCCTGAGCAGCGCCCCTATCAACCCGACCGCCCCTATGGCGAACGTCCCAATCAACCGTATCAACCTAATCAGCCGTACCAACCCAACCAGCCCTATCAGCCGGAGCGCCCGTTCGGGAACGAGCGCCCCTACCAGCCGTATCAACCCTACCAGCCCTATCAGCCGGAGCGCCCGTATCATGACCATGATGGGAGCGGCGCGCCGGGCGCCGATGATGGGGGTGAGTCGTCTGGCGAGAATGGCCCGACAATGGATTCCTATCCGCAACCGGGCCAGTATGGGCCGCGCCATCCGTATCCAGCATATGGCGAAGACAACCGCCCGTCAGCGCCGATCAATCCCGCCGATCCCTTCCGTTACCGCTGATCACACCGCATTGCTATCATGGAGTGATCGCGGCGACGTAGTTCGCGGGGGAGCCGTCGGTTGTCAGCCAGAGCCGCCCGTCGGGGCCGGATGTGAGGCCATAGGGTGTGCTCTGCTGGCGGGCGAGTTGGTAGAAAGTAAATGTGTTCGTCGCGGGTATGTAGCGCACAGCGGCGTTGGCGCCTGCGCTGGCAAACCAGACGCCGCCATCATGGGTAGTGGCGATGCCATACAGGTTGGCGGGATTACCCAGCGTGTTTGGCACAGTGAACTCGCGCACAACGCCGCTCGCCGAATCAATCTCGCCGATCTTGCCGGTGTTGAGTTCGGTGAACCAGACATGGCCCTGCGCGTCGCTGGTCATCCCCAGGATTTGCGCGTCGGGGTCGGGCGTGCGATAGAGGGTGGCGCGCTGCGTGGCGGGATCGAATCGCCCCACGCTGCCGCCGGTCAGGTAGCCATACCAGATCATGCCGTCAGGCGTGATCGTCAGTTCATACGGTAGCGACTGCTGGGTGGTGGGCGGACGCGGCACACTCCACGTCTGGATGACGCCAGTGGCGGGATCGAGCCGCCCCACGCGACTGGTATTCGTTTCGGTGAACCAGAGCTTGCCCGCTGCGTCGAACGCCAGCCCCATCGGTCCGGCGCCCTGCCCATTCACCGCTGGCAGCGGATAGCTGGTGAAGCGCTGTGTGGCCGGATCGAAGCGCCCGATATAGTTAGCTGCCTGTTCGGTGAACCAGACACGCCCCTGGCTGTCTATCACCGTGATCATGATGTTGTTTTCGCCATGCGGGGGCGCCCAGGTGGTGACGACGCCTGTATGAGTGTTGAGACGGGCCAGCGCGTTGTCAGACATCTCCCCCATCCAGAGGTTGCCCTGCGCATCCAGCACGGGATACATCAAGCCGGGCTGCTGATCGGGCAGGAAGAACTCTTTGGCCTGCGCCGGTCGCGTTTGCGGGCTGCCGCTGGTTGATGCGGTGGTTGATGCGGTGGTTGATGTCGCCTGTGGGTTGGTTGCGGTATGTCCACCCTGTTGCGCGTTGCCCCACTGTTGCAGCCCCAGCACCGTCAGCGCGCCGATCAACAGCACCCCCAGCATGAACACCGCATTGCGCTGTCCCTGGCTGAGATGCTGCGTCAGTCGCGCCACCCGGCGCCGCAGCCCGGCGAGCAGCACGCTTGCATCGGCGTCGCGTCGCGGGCCTCCCGTTTCTTCATTTTCAGTTTGGTCGCCATCCCCCTGTGTCGGGGCATGTTCGCGCTCCGCCAGGGGTGTTCGTCGTGGTCCGCTCATTGTCGCTCTAATCGCTTTATCTACGGCATGCTACGGCATGCTACGGCATGCTACGGCATGCTCTGTCGTGTCAAGTGATGATGTGATGGTATCGCCGTGTAGATTATGGGCCGCGTACACTGGCTGGGTCAAACGCCATGCGTCAAGGGCTTCGCCGCGTGGTCCGTGTGACTTGCGCGAAGTGGGCCAGGGATGGTAGGCTGAAAAGAAGCGGAACTGTGTGATCCCACACAACCGGCGCCTATACACTGGACCTTGAAACGTGGCGTGAGGCGACGAAGCCACACGCCATACCTGTCAACGATGAAGGGGAGACTGGAACATGCCAGGAACAGCTGCTTTGAACGCCTGGGTAGAAGAGTGCGCGCAACTGACCCAACCCGACCGCGTCGTCTGGTGCGACGGCTCTGAACAGGAGTACCAGGACATCGCCGCCGCGATGCAACGCACCGGCGACCTCATCCGCCTCAACGACGAGAAGTACCCCAACTCCTTCCTCTATCGCAGCGACCCCACTGACGTGGCGCGCACCGAGGAAGTCACCTATATCTGCACGCCCCGCGAGGAGGATGCAGGCCCCACGAACAACTGGATGGCGCCCGACGAGGCCAAAAGCAAGGTGCGACCCTTTTTTGAGGGCGCGATGCGTGGCCGCACGATGTATGTAGTCCCCTACCTGATGGGACCGGCGGGATCGCCACTGGCGAAGGTGGGTGTGGAACTGACCGACAGCCCCTATGTCGTTCTCAACATGCGCCTCATGACGCGCATGGGTACGGTGGCGCTCGACCAGCTTGAAAAGAACGGCGACGAGTTCTTCCCCGGTCTGCACTCCACCGGCGACCTGCACCCCGACCACCGCTACATCCTGCACTTCCCCGAAGAGCGGCTGGTCTGGAGCGTTGGCTCAGGCTATGGCGGCAACGCGTTGCTCGGCAAGAAGTGCCTCTCGCTGCGGCTGGCCAGCTATATGGGCTGGAAGCAGGGCTGGCTGGCAGAGCATATGCTGATCCTCGGCCTGCAAGACCCTTCTGGCAATGTCACCTATATGGCGGGCGCGTTCCCCAGCGCCTGCGGCAAGACGAACCTTGCCATGCTGGTCTCGCCACTGACCGAGCGCGGCTGGAAGGTCTGGACAGTCGGCGACGACATCGCCTGGATGCGGATCGGCGAGGATGGCCGACTGTGGGCCGTCAACCCCGAACACGGCTTCTTTGGCGTCGCGCCCGGCACCAACGTCGCGACCAATCCGAACGCCATGGTCAGCCTTGGGCGCAACAGCATCTTCACCAACACAGCGCTCACCCCCGACGGCCAGCCCTGGTGGGAAGGCATTGATCCCGATAGCAAAACTCCGCCCGTCGGTACGCTTGACTGGCATGGGAACGTCTGGCAGCCGGGCGGTGAGCCAGCGGCGCACCCCAACTCGCGCTTCACCGCCCCCGCCGGACAGTGTCCCTCGATCTCGCCGGAGTGGGAAAACCCGCAAGGTGTGCCGATCTCGGCCTTCATCTTTGGCGGTCGGCGCGCAAAGGTCGCTCCGCTGGTCTATCAAGCGTTCGACTGGCAGCATGGCGTCTACGTCGGCGCGGGGATGGCCTCCGAGAAGACTGCGGCGGCGGCTGGCAAGGTAGGCGAGGTGCGGCGCGACCCGATGGCGATGCTGCCCTTCTGCGGCTACAACATGGGCGACTACTGGCAGCACTGGCTCGATATGG
>JBDTAI010000108.1:0-3242 GCA_039924685.1 Ktedonobacterales bacterium | reverse complement strand
GCGCGATCCGCCCGTTCGTAGCGCGGACGCTGGCGCTTCAGATACTTGCGTCGCTCGTCGATCGTCATCTCGTCGGTCTCGGCCACCCACGTTCCCCTCCGGTAACATTTTCATTTGAGGGAATCATAGACGCTCCGGTAACATTTTAGATGAGGGAACACGAAGCGTTGACATGCGGCGCTAACGGTGCTACAGTCAACTTCAGATAGGTCCAGAATAGCTTGGCTATGATGGGGACAGGCCGGGGAAACTCGACGGGCGGCCAGAGAGCGACGCCGTGATACGACTCGATGAGATCAGCATGAGGCGATCACGGGCTGCAAGCGTCGCCACCCGCGCTCCCATACGCAACACCCCTGAGCCGGTCGGCGAACTGCGCTGAAAGTACACATGACGCATAGTAGCTGACCACGGGATGCGCCCGTTACCGCGCGACGGTTTCAACTCTTCTCCAGCCGCTCGCGGCCTTTCAAGGCCGGAGCGCGCGCCAGGAGCGGAACCGATAGAGGCCCCTGGCGTGAGCTATGGGGCAAAGTGTGGTGGTAGCACGATCCGGCGTCTCGCCCTCGTCCACGAAAAAAAACAACGTGGATGGGGGCTTTTTGTTTGCCCGTCACTGTGCGCGGGCACCCGTCAAACGCCCCCACAAGGCAACTAGCGCCGGACGATAGCCACCGAGTTTTGCAGACACAGGAGGTTGTATGGACGAAGACGACAATAGCAACTATGGCGAAAATAGTGGCGACGCCAATCGCCGGGGACGCGCCTGACTGCCCATCACGTGCACTGCATCGCTGGCCCACCACTGTTCACACACCATCCAGCGACACATCCGCTCAGGGCGCGCTCCCCAATTCCCTTCAGAGCGGACTGTGTTGTATTGGTGTGATGGTACAGCAGTCGCCTGTCAATGCGCGTTTCAGCGCGACAGACGCAGGAGGAACAGGGTCAATGACCAGTATGCAATCGGGCATTGCAGGGGCGTCTGGCGGACGCCCACAAACAGGAGAAGAGCAGCGCGAGCAGTCGCCTATGCGCATCCATACAACTGAAATCGCCGCCCATGTTGGCGAGCGCATCCGTCTGGCGGGCTGGCTTCAGGCGCGGCGTCGGCTTGGCGCGATCACCTTCCTCATCGTGCGTGACGGCTGGGGGACCGCGCAGGCAATGGCGACCACAGCGGCGGAGGTGGCGCCACTCGATGCGGCAGGCGCAGGCGTCGAGAGCGTCGTCGCCGTTGAGGGGATCGTGTCTGAGGCTCCGCAGGCGCCCGGCGGTGTGGAGCTACGTGAGGTGCATGTCGAGGTGATCAGCGCCGTACATATCGCGCCGCCTGTCGCGCTCAACAAGCGCGACATCAAGGCCGGCCTCGCCACTCAACTCGATGCCGCCGTGGTCGTCAACCGGCATGTCAGTCGCCGCGCTATCTTCCGCCTGAGCGCCGCCGCAATGCGTGGCTTCCGCGAGACGCTGCTCGCGCGCGACTTCACCGAGATTCAGTCGCCCAAGCTGGTCGCCGCCGCCACCGAAAGCGGCGCCAGCGTCTTCGCAGTGGACTACTTCGAGCGCCGCGCCTATCTGGCGCAGAGTCCACAGTTCTACAAGCAGATGATGGTTGGCGTCTTCGAGCGCGTCTTCGAGGTGGGGCCGGTCTTTCGTGCCGAGCCGCACGACACCACGCGCCATCTCAACGAATACGTCAGCCTGGATATGGAATGCGGCTTCATCCGCGACCATCAGGAGGTGATGGCGCTGCTGCGCGACACGCTGGCAGGCATGCTGGCGCGCATGCAGACGGATTGCTCCGCCGAGCTTGCGCTGCTGGGCGTCGCACTTCCGGATATCCCGGCGCCCATCCCACAGATTGACTTTGTGGAGGCGCAGGAACTGATCTACCGGCGGCATGGCGCCGATGTGCGTGGTGAGCCGGACCTGGCGGCGCAGGATGAACGGTGGCTTGGCGCATGGGCGAAGGAAGAGTACGGCAGCGACTTCCTCTATGTCACCGGCTATCCGCTGGCGGGCCGCGCCTTCTATACAGCGCCCAATCCTGCGCGTCCGGCGTATACCAACGCCTTCGATCTGCTCTTTCGCGGTACCGAACTGGTGAGTGGCGGTCAGCGCCTGCACCGCTACGAGGACTACGTGGCGACGCTGACGGCGCGAGGCTTGCCACTGGAGCCATTTGCGGAGTATCTCGACGCCTTTCGCTATGGCATGCCGCCGCACGGTGGCTTCGGATTGGGACTCGAACGCCTGCTGATGCAACTGATCGGCTTGCCGAACATCAAGCTGGCGTCGCTCTTCCCACGTGACCTCACCCGCCTCACACCCTAACTCCCAACCGCCCAACAAAGGGGTCGCGTTGTAGGGGCAATGCCAAAGCGGTATGGTCGGGAGGTCATAGGCCATATCGCATCAATTGTACAGGCGCAGCGGCGCAAGGTGCTATACTCAGGAATAGCGATATAGCGCCGCCTTTGCCTGAATTGCTGCTGTCTCTTTCTTCCCCCTCTCGTCGCAGGAGAGGGTTAGGGTGAGGTCCATCAGCCAACCATGAGGATGCCAGGAAACCATGAACGAGCTTGCCGTCTTTACCGGAAACGCCCACCCGCAGCTTGCCCAGGATATTTGCCGCCATCTGGGTGTCTCGCTGGGGAAGGCGCAGGTCTTTCAGTTCACCAATGAAAATATCTTTGTCAAGATTGATGAGAACGTGCGCGGGCGCGATGTCTTTGTAGTGCAGCCCTTCAGCACACCGCTCAACACCTCGATCATGGAACTGCTGATCATGCTCGACGCCCTGAAACGCGCCTCAGCGCGGCGTGTCACAGCGGTGATCCCCTACTATGCCTATGGACGCACCGACAAGAAAGATCAGCCGCGTGTGCCGATCACGGCGCGGTTGCTGGCGGACTGCCTCACTGCCGCCGGAACGCAGCGCGTGTTGACGCTTGATCTGCACGCCGGACAGATTCAGGGCTTCTTCAACATACCTGTTGACGAGTTGACGGCGCAGAACCTGCTGGCGCGCTACATCTTCGCCAAAGAGATTGAGGATTTCGCCATCGTGGCGACCGACGCCGGTTTCGCCAAGAAGGCGCGCAACTTTGCCGAACAACTCAACGCGCCGCTCGCCATTGTGGAGAAACGGCGCCACGGCAACGAGGAGCGTGCCGAGGCGATGAGTCTGATCGGCGATGTGCAGGGCCGCCATGCCATAATCGTTGACGACGAGGTGG
>JBDTAI010000107.1:0-3034 GCA_039924685.1 Ktedonobacterales bacterium | reverse complement strand
CTAGCGCAGATTCGCCTCTGGGTGGATAATTGCAACAATCAGGCGCATGCGCAGATAGTGTCCGCTACTTCTAATTGCGTCACACTGGCAACACTCATCAAGTACGGATCAACGCCAGGCAATTATCCTGGCGGACCGACTGAATGCGGTGGCGCGGGCTGGAGCGTTAACTCGAACTCCATCCGCTACGAGAGCCACAATACATGTGCGCAAAGCTGGGCAAATGGTTGGTTCAACCAGTCCTGCGCGTGATAGGTGCGTCTGACTTTGGTGAGCCGAGCCAACTGTGATCATGCCAGGTAGATGAAGGTTCAAAGAACGGCTCATACAATATATCCCAGGACCCCCGATAGCTAGAGCTAAACATCTCTGCCATCGGGGGTCTTGCCGCATTTCAGTCACCAACAAAAAGCCCCTCTCCTGCGCGGAGAGGGGTTGGCGTCTTATCTACTCAATTGCTCACCGACGGCGTGGGGTGGAGAGCAGGATAGCGAGGATCAGGCCAGCCGCCAGGCCGCCCAGGTGATCGTAGAGGCCGATGTTGGGGGCGTTGAACGAGAACACCAGGTTGATGGCGAGCCAGAAGAACCACTGCGCGATGATGCCATTCGCCGCCGCGCCCAGCCCACGCCGGTTGAGAATGATGAACGCGCCAAATGCACCGAAGATGCCGAAGATCGCGCCCGATGCGCCCAGCGCCGCGCCGCCAGGGACGAGATACGCCTGCGCCAGCCCGCCGACGATACCCGACACCAGATAGATCGTCAAAAAGCGCCATTTGCCAAAGACCTGCTCGGTGATCACGCCGACGAAGTAGAGCGAGAGCATGTTCAGGCCAATATGGATGATGCTCTCATGCAGGAACATCGCCGTGAAGATGCGATATAGCTGCGTCGGGTCCTGAACAATGTATTTCCAGCCCAGTTGCACACCTAGATCATAGATAATGTTGGAATGCCCGCTGGTATTCATCAGATCGCCGCCGCTCAACACCACGCACGCCGCGTAGATCAGCGTGTTGATGATGATCAGCGCGAAGGTCAGCACCGGCACGTTGCGCGTCATGAAGCGCGCCTGCACCGCTCGCCGCTCCACAGACGGCCGCTCGCTCCACGGGCGCGGCTGGGCGGAGGCTGTGCGCACCGGAGTGGGGGCGCCATACGGCGCGGGCGCGACCACTGGCGCTCCATAGGCGGCGCCAGGAGCCGGGAAGGGAACCGGCGCAGCGGCTGGCGTGACCTGTGGGAAGAGCTTGGTCAACTCATGCGTGCCAGAGAGCCGCGCCGCCTTCGACTCGGCCAGCGAGGCATCATACGTCTGGCGCTGCTGGCGCAGACAATAGCCGCGCATGGCATGGGCATAGGCGCGCGGCGGATCAAGCTCCACCACGCGATCCAGCGATGTCAGCGCGGCGTCGTAGCGGCGCTCCAGGAGGAACAGGATCGCCTGCGCCAGCGCGGCATCGGCGCTCTCGGGCGCAAGCTGCATCACCCGCTGACAGGCCATCGTCGTGATGCCATACTGTCCTAGCGCCAGATTCGCCTCGGCAAGCCCCATATGCGCGCCCACCGCCGTAGGGTCGGCCTGTGCAGCGCGGGCATACTCCGCAGCCGCCTCGTTCACACGTATCTCTTTGAGCAGCGCATCACCATGTTCGATGAGCGACTGCACATCAGTCACCTGCTCCACGCTCTATCTCTCCATCTCTCGCCAGTGGCTCACTGATGGCTCACCGGTGGCTCACCAACGGAATGTGGCTGGCATATCTCTATCTCTAGAGTACACACTATAGTATACGTCGTGTCTATCTCATACGTTCTATATGACGTCTGATCCCTACAACGTATTGCGATAACATACCCGCGATGCCCATGCGCGGCGCCATGAAAGCTTGAACCGATTGTAGCACATGAGAGCGTACGTTACGGCATACGTTATATAGATGTGAACTGTCTGAGAATACTGGTGTTAGAAACCGTCTGAAAAATGCTACCCACGGGCGATCCGCCGGAGCATGAGACGGATCATCGCGACGTAGATGAAGGTCTCGCTCGTCTCGCAGAGGTATTCGTAGTCCTTGCTGAGCCGCCGATTCTGGCCGAGCCAGGCGAAGGTCCGTTCGACCACCCACCGACGAGGCAACACTTGGAATCCGGTGGGCGGCGCCAGGCGGTCCCAATCGATCTGGTCGTCAGGCAGGTCGCTCAGCATCCACACCTTTTTGCGCCGCTGCGGATGCTTGACGATTTCGGCGGTCCAGCCAAACGTCGTCGCGATCCAGTCGCGGCCCTTGCCCGCGCCATTGTAGCCGCCATCCAGCCAGATATGCGACAGACGCGGAAAGCGCTGGGGCAGGTGGTCGTCGAGCAAGAGCGTCACGCCATCGCGATCCATGATGTTGGCGGGATGGACGGTCACCGCTAGCAGCAACCCCTGGGTATCCACCAGCAGATGGCGTTTGCGTCCGGTCACTTTCTTGCCGCCGTCATAGCCACGCACGCCGCCCACGCCCGTGGTCTTCACCGATTGACTGTCGATAATCCCCGCACTGGGTGTGGCCTCACGGCCCATCTGCACGCGCACGAAGGCACGGAGCTGCGTATGGATTCGGCGCCACAGTCCCGTGAGCCGCCACAACCGAAAATAGTGGTAGACGGTTTTCCAGGGCGGCAAGTCATGCGGGAGGAAACGCCAAGAACAGCCGGTCCGCAGGACGTAGAAGATGGCATCAAGGATGCTGCGGAGGCTGTGTTTGCGCGGACGTCCACGCCGCGAGAGGGCCAATGGGAGCAAGGGTTCCAGTTCGAGCCATTCGGCGTCGTCTAAACTGTTGGGGTAGAAAGAGGCGAAAGTGTTCATCTTTCAGTATACCCCATCCCGCCCCCTTCCCCGATTTTTCAGACGGTTTCTTATACAAAGTCCGCCTCGGCCCCTGTCGTTTCTTGATACGCCTGGGCCACCAAGGGAACAGCGTAGCGGAGCGCATGCGCTCGCGCTGCGATTGTAGTTGTTCGCAGCGATCGAGTTGAACGGT
>JBDTAI010000106.1:0-3979 GCA_039924685.1 Ktedonobacterales bacterium | reverse complement strand
CCGTAATATTTGCTACCAGCGCCAGTAGCGTTCGATGTAAATGCCGGGGTAAGCTTTGCGGATCGAGCCGCTATATGTGCGCAACGCCTGCCGCATGGCGTCTTCCGAGCCGAAGAGCTGTCGAACCTGGCTCTTGTAGAGCGCCAGCGCCTCCTCTTTCTCGCGCAGCTGGCCCGAAATCTCAACCATCTCCGGCTCCATCGGGATACCAAGCTCACGCTGCCGGTCTTCCAGCGCACCGGGACGGGCCACATAGGGGAAGTCTTCATAGAACTTGACGTTCAGCTTGCGTTGCGCCAACCGGTCCGCCGCCGAGCAGCAGAGTTGGTGGTCCACATGGTGGCCGACACCCAGCGGCGCATAGATCGCCGCCAGCGGCGCGCGCTCGGCGATGTTGAGGAAGAGCGCGCCCAACTCCTCGTCATTCTGTACGTCGTTGGCGTTGACCGAGCCAAAGAGCGATTCCTCGGCCTGATAGAAAGCGGGCGATCCGCGATAGATGGCGTCGAGGTAATCCAGAGCGAACACGTCGCCACCCAGCAATTCAACCGCCGCCGCATCTTCTGCGCGCCGGGTCGCCACTGCCTCGGCCACCTGCTCGCTCAGGCCCGTCTGGCGATGGTTCTGCGCGGCAAAGGGGCTGAGATGCGTGGTTCCATCGGCTGGAACGCCGCCAAACACGGTGATCACCAGCACATGTTGCCCGAAACGCACCTGCTGGGCGATGGCGCCGCCGCACGAGAGAATGGCGTCGTCAAAGTGAGGCTGTAAGTAGATATGCCGGTAGTTCTGGTTGATTGCGTCAAGCGATGTCAGTCGCATGTTTCCTCCTGAATGCCAGGCGCTCACGGCTATCAATGGCCGGAGTACGGCACGATGGCGGGCTGAAGCCCACGGTGCATCTGGTTGCATCTGGTTGCATTTGAATGTGCGGCTATTGTACTGGCTCACTGGAGCCTGTTGTCGCGCATGAGTGTTGTACCTGTTCGCCTTCGGTGGCGCCCAGACCTGCGAGCGCGTGGGCCAGCGTATCCGCTGCGATGCCAGCCGATAGCTCCAGCCGCTCGATCAGCGCCAGCAGATCGTCGGGTGGCGACGCGCAGATGCTAAACGGCGCTCCCGTCCCTGGATAGCGGCAGGTGAACAGCCAGGCATGCAGCATGCCACGCGGCGCCACCCCTGCCAATGGACTATCCTCAGGCAGATAGGTTGTGTCGCCGAGCAGCGGCGCGCTTGCGGCGGCGAAATGCGCGCGTATCTGGTGTGTGCGCCCTGTCATCGGCGCCACCAACGCCAGCCCAAACGCCTCCACTGTACCACGAACAGCCAGAGTCATGGCGGGATCAGCGCATCGATCGGCGATCACACATGCAGGAGTTGTCGCCAGCAAGCGGTAGCGTGTGGTGGCCGACTGTCCATCCGGCGCGACAATCACCCGCCGCCGGTCCGCTGGATCGCGCCGCAGTGGCGCGTTCAGTTCACCCCAACCACCATCACAGACGAGTGACGCGCCGTTGTGCAGAGCGATCACAGCAAGATAGAGTTTACGCACACTATGCCGCTCGAACTGGCGCACCAGTGACCGCCGTGCCGGCATCGTCTTGGCGAAGAGCATCACGCCCGATGTGTCGCGGTCGAGCCGATGCAACAGCCAGGGACGCCCCTCGCCACGCGCCGTCTGGCGCGCAAAGATTGCATCAGCCAGTGTGTCGTCGGGGTGCTTGTACGCCGGATGTGTCACCATACCTGCAGGCTTGGCCACCACCAGCAACGCTGTATCCTCATACAGCACAGGAATTCCCTGCCAGGGACAGACTGGCTCTTGACCGGCTTGACCGGCTTGACCGGCTTGACCGGCGTCTGGGAATTTCAACATATACGCATACCCTGAGCTATGAGTGGATGGGTGCAGCCAACAAGCATGGTGAGCATCACCACCTGAAAGTATATCTGAGAATGGACGTGGAGCGCACGGATTGGGCTTGCGCAGGCATGGCGCCAGCGGCTACACTGCAAGCGGCGGCGCCAGGTTACCCCGAACCACCAAACCACCAGACCGCCAGAACGTATGAAAAGCGTGGTATGCCGGAATTGCTCCAGCATAGTGTCGCGTCTTGTCGCCGCAGGATGCTGTTTTACATGCCACCCGCTCGCTGCTCTTGTATGGCGTAGGAGTTCATCGTGCGCAATCTGCCGAACATTCTGAGCGCGGGACGCCTTGTGGCGACGCTGCCGCTCTTCATCCTCGTGCTGTTCAATCAGCCCGCCGCATATCTCTGGGCGACAGCGCTTTTCCTGTTCGCCTCGGTGTCAGATACGTTGGATGGCCGCATCGCGCGGCGCTATCACATCGTCTCGCGACTGGGGGTCTTCCTCGATCTGACGGCGGATAAGGTATTCGTCGCCGCCATCCTGGTTGCGCTGACAGCGGTGGGCGTCGTGCCTGCCTGGATCACGATCATCATCATTGCCCGCGAGTTCCTGGTGTCGGGGCTGCGGTCGCTGGCAGCCGCGCAGGGTGTGGTGATTGCGGCGGGGCGCTGGGGCAAGCAGAAGACGTTGCTGACGCTGCTGGCGCTGGGTGGTGTCTTGCTGGCGCTGGGTCTGCACGGCGCAACAGCCTTTCCGCTGGGCTTGAGCGTCGCCAGCCACGGCCCACGCACATTCGCGGATTATCTGCTGGTCCTCGCCGACATCACGCTGCTGCTGGCGGTGCTGTGGACGATCTTCTCGGCGGTGGAGTATCTCTGGAGCGCACGCGCAGTGATCACCGATCCAGCCCCAGAGAAACAGTGAGGCTACGTGGCTATTTACTTAGCGGCAGGCTGGGCGGTTTCGTGGGCGGGTTCGCCAAGTTTGCGCTCTGTGCCATTGCGCAATCGCTCGATGTTGTCTTTATGCGAGATGATGACGAAGGCGCCGCCGACCAGAATGAACGCGAAGTGCGGCCAGCTATCGAGATGAAGGATCGCCAGCGTCAGGTCGGTGAGAATACTGAGCACCGCGCCCATGAGCGATCCGAGCGAGACATAGCGCGTCAGGTAGATTGGCGTGACCGCCGCCACGAAGCCGAAGAGTGTCGCCAGCGGTGACATCGTCACCAGCGCGCCAGCGCCCGTCAGCACGCCGCGCCCACCGGTGAAGCGGATGAAGATCGAGTAGTTGTGACCCAACACCGCCGCCAATGCCGCCAGCGCCTCCAGTGAATCGCGAATCAACGCGAAGGTCTGCGCATTCATGCTGCCCGCGTGCGCCCCACCCAGCGCGCCAAAGAACACGTAGCGCACCAGCAGCACTGCCGCCACGCCCTTCAGGACATCCACCACCACCACCACCGCCGCTGGTCCGCGCCCCAGCGTGCGCAGCACGTTGGTAGCGCCAGTTTTGCCGCTGCCAGCGGCGCGCGGGTCGCCTTTGCCCACCAGCCTGCTCACCAGCACACCGGACGGAATCGAGCCAAGTAGATAGCCAACGATGATGGCGGCGGCGAGCCGCCAGCCAATTTCCACAGGGGACATGCGATGTATCCTCTCCACAACGCGGTGGGAATCGTGTGACCAGAGTGGGGCCATGACCAGTATGACGACTACGACGACGGCAGTGGCGTCGCCACAACTGATATACTGATATATAGTCCACCTGCGGAAGCATAGGCGAGATGGCGCTAGCTGTCAAGGCGCTAGCTGTCAAGGCGCAGCATACCATCCATACCTGGAATACCTTGCCGCGCCTTGATGAATCGCAGTCACCCTGTGGATAGCGACATCGCTCCTGCTATACCTGTCCCCTGCCAGGTTCGGTGAACGTGTCGTCGGCGCCTGGACTGGCGGGCGGCGCCTGCATCGCTTCACGGTCGCCCGCGCGCAACTTGGGTCGGCCTTTGCCGTGCTGGCCGCCAATACGCCCGATGCGCGCATAGTGTTCTTTGCCGTAGGTCTTTTGTGTGGTCTCGCCACCACGATGACCGATGGAAGCATAG
>JBDTAI010000105.1:0-6797 GCA_039924685.1 Ktedonobacterales bacterium | reverse complement strand
GAAGTAGTGATAGCCGCTCCATAGGCCGCTATAACCCAGCAGGGCCAGCGCCAGCAGCCAGCTAAATAAGGCTGCGCGTCCGCCCAGCATCGGCACGCTCTGGACATAGAGTTCCCGCCAGAACTGGCGGCGACGACTGCGCGCCCAGAGGCCAGTTTCGAGCGTCAGCCCATTGATCGCCCGCAGCAACAGCCGCGCAATCTCGTTGACCATCAGCGCCGCCAGCAGACAGAGCGCCGGAACCAGCACAATCAGACGCGGCCACCAGGGCATGTCAATCGTCAGCGCGCCGCCACCCAGAGCGACTCCGGCCACCCACACCGCCAGCAGCAGATACAGCGGTTGGCGCAGATGCAGCATGGCGTACCAGAAGCCGACCAGTGTGAGCGTCGCCAGCAGCGCATCGAAGAGCGGGAAGCGCGGCCCATATTGCAGGCTCTGATCGGCCAGCGACCCTGGAATCAGCGGGATCGTGGCAAACTGGCGCAACAGGATCGCCTGCATGTTCGTCGTGCCAAAGAGGTTGACGACGTGCTGATGCGTCCATAGGTCGGAGGTCGTCACCAGCACCTGCTGCGTGCGGCTCTCCAGCGCATCCTGATCGCTAGTGAAGTAGACGGTGAGTGGACCGACCGCGACGACGAAACTCAGCAGCATCCAGCCGAGCGCCTGCGCGCGCCCGCTCAGCGCCGAACGCCGCAGCAGCCAGAGGCCGACGATCACGACCAGCACGATCAGGAAGACGATGCGCGCGCCCCAGTAGACCTGGAGCGAGAAGCTGAGGGATGCGCCGGTCAGCGTCGCCCAGAGTGGGCTAGTCGTGCGCAGTGCGCGGGCAAAGAGCCAGAGTGTGAGCGTGACGGCAAAGACCGCATGGATGTTGTGAATGCCCATGCGGCTGAATTGGATATGCACATGCGCGACACAGAGCAGCGCCGCCGCGAGAAACGCCACCCGCCGCGAGGTGAACTCACGCGCCAGCGCATAGAGCAGCAGGATCGAGAGCGTCCCCAGAATCACCGAGGAGAGCCGCAAGCCAAAGAGCGTCGGTCCCGCAACCAGCATCACCAGCGCGGGTAGGCCATACCCCGCCTCCGGCAACCCTAACCAGCCGACCGAGAGCAGTGACGGAACCTCGCCATGCAGCCAGCGCAACGCTTCGAGTCCGCACTGCGCCTCATCGCCATGCACCACATAGGGCAGCGTCGTGAGGTTGGGCAGCCGCAATGCCAGCGCGCCGATAGTGAGGATGGCGAGCAGTGTCAGGTCGAGGGTGAGCATGCGGCGGATAGCGCGGAAAGCGGCGCGAAGGGGGGACGCGGCCACGAAGCTCGCTTGTGCGGGCTGGAGATTGGACGCTGCGCTACCTGTAGGGGCGTTTGGCTGACGCCTGCGTATCTGTTGGCGCGATGATGGGGTTTGGGGCGCTGATGAGGACCACATCCACGCGACCGCGATCAGTAGCGCCACGCTGCCCAGCCAGAGCCACTGCGCAAAGGGGCGCAGCGACAGATGCGCCGCGCCAACATCAGCCAGCAGCGAGAGCAGCAGCGCCGCCAGCAGGCCAATGCTGCGCGCATCCTTCCGCTGTAGCCGTGCTTGCGCAGATGGTGGTGGATAGGCCCGTATCACCGGTATCTGGCGGGCGGCGAGGCGTTTTTGCAGGGCGCCGCGCCCGGCGGCAAGCCGCGAGATACCGGCACGCCATGTGCTGCGCAGATCGGGCAGCGGATTGATGGTGGCGAGCAGTGTATGCCCTGTGGCGCGCAGACCATGAGCGCGTAGACGTAGCGTGACGGCGCGCAGTTCACGAATGCTGAGGAGCAGCGCCACCACGAGGCTGCCAATCAATGAGATTGCCACGACGAGGGATGGCGCGGCCACCTCGGCGGCTCCCCCACCCCCAGCGGCATACCCGCTGAGTTGCGCCTGTGTCACCACAACTACTGCCAGCGTCGCCAGCACGCTCACCGTCAGCGCCAGCCGCGCCAGCCACGCAGGTTCCCTATCGGCATAGGGCGAGACAGGTGGCGCAGTATCCGCTGGCGCTTCTGGAGGTTCCTCGCGTGACGCCAACGCGACGGCTACCGGCGTATGCGCGGCGTCTGTATCACCCGCAGCGCCAGACGACTCCACCACTTGCGCCGAGGGCAGCCGCTTCTCACCGTTCGCCACCATCGCCGCCTATCCCTCTTGCGCCGTTCATGCAAACCCAAAACCCAACACACAGCGACGTTCAGCCAGCAGGATCAGCAAGGGACTTTAGTCCCTGTCGTGCCCGTGCTCCGGCTCTTATGTTCTTTGACAACGAAAACGGGTACTGATTCATCGCGCCCTGGGGGATGAGCCGTAGCCTTCAGGCCACGATCTCGCCCCGCCACCGCGCTTGCCCAGTGGGATTACCTGATCAACAAGGCAAACACCATCAAGGCTGGGAGTGGTCCACCCTGCGCCCTCTATTCTACTCTATGCGCCCGTAAAAAAGACGCATGGGTGGTAGTTATGTGTTTCAGGGGCGGTGTGGCGACGAGGTAAGCCACTGCTACTGGTCAGGAGAGTGGCGGGCGGCATACGGGCCGCATTTCTGCCGTTTGCCGCTAGCTGTTGGGCAGGGTCAGCAGGCCAAGCCGCACCTTGAGCTTGATGATGCGGTGGAGCGCCTCGTGCAGCCGTGATTGCGAGATGCGGCCCGAGGCGACGGCCTGCGTCATCGCCGTGACCACCGCCGCCAGCCGATCCTGCTCGATGGGCGCCTCGATCACATCGTCGCCCGCGAGGAACGCCCGCACACACGCTTCGGCGATGCCCTGCGCGGGATCGCTATAGCCCTGCTGCTGCATGAACTGGATCAGCCCTTGCGCATCCATCGCGTCGGTGACGACGACACCCTGATAGCCAAGATTGCCGCGTAGCACCTGCTGCACCAGCACCGGCGAGAGTACGGCGGGGTTCTGCGTATCATAGGCCGGGACAAACACAGTCGTCACCATGATCATATCCGGCTGGTGGGAGAGCAACTGCCGGAACGAGGCGAAGTCAATCGCGTTCAGTTGGGCCTGGGTGTGGTTGACGGTCGGCAGCGTGAAGTCGGGGTTGCCGCTGGAGGCGCCCAGCCCCGGCCAGTGCTTCAGTGTACCCGCGACGCCGTTCTGTTGCAGGCCGTCCAGGAAGGCGCCCGCATAGGTGGTGACGCCACTGACTGTTGTGCCGAAGGTGCGGCTCTGGTCAATGCCGCCGTTCTGCCACACGTCAGCCAGTGGGGCGAAGTCCACGTTGAAGCCAAGCTGCCGCATGCGCTGGGCGTCGGTCTGCGCCTGGGCATACGCCTGCTGGGGATCGCCGCTGGCGGCGAGTTGCTGCGGCGAAGGGGTCGGACCGTAGTAGAAGGAGAGACGGTCCACCTCGCCGCCTTCCTCATCGGTCGCCAGCAGCAGTGGTGTGTCGGCGTGCGCTTGCAGGGCGTGGACCAGTTGCTGCATGCCAGCGCGTGTGGAGGGTTGCAGCGGGCCACCGTTGTAGTTGGGGAAGATGATGGCGCTGCCGAGATGCCATTGGGTGAGCGCCTGATCGAGGTTGGCGTTGTAGCTGTTGGCATAGACCGCCAGCATCAGCGTCTGGCCGATCTGCTGGGCGGGGGTGAGGGTGGCGATGTAGGCGTCTATGCGCTGGTCAAGGGTGGCATCTGGTGTGGGCGAGGGTGTGATGGTAGCCGTCGCGGACGCCGTGGGCGAAGCATGTGGGGATGTGCCGCCGGTTGGCCCGCCAGCGCAGCCAGCGAGGACGAGCGCCGCCAACAGCGCGCCAAGCGCTGCGCGCATCACACTCGAACGAAACTTCCCCATGGTCTCCCCCTGTTTGCGGCCACATAATCGGGCCATTCTCTTCAGTAGTCGCGCGGGATGGCGAAGATGTGACAACTCCGTATACCATACGTGCGGATGCCTGATATGTTCGGCGCCAGTGGTATACTTGCAGTGTGGCGCGCTGTTCCAGCGAAGCGCCAGAAAGTGAGGGTGTCTATGGCCTCAACGCTCGAAGAATTGCACAGCCTGATGGATGCGCTCCCCCTCTCCGATCAGGAGCGTGTGCTGGCGTATGCGCGCGAACTTGCTCATCGGCCCGTTGCGCAGGCAGCGCTTCCCCCAGGGTCGGCGCCAGAGGCGCTGCTGCGCATCATTGTCTCACCCGAAGTGGGCGACGCGCTCCAACAAGCATACGAGGAATCCGGGCGGATAGATACGGAAAGCTGGAACCTCGAGAAGTATCTCTGGAAGTAGCGCAGCGCCGTCAGGAGGGAGTAGCGTCTATCTCCTCGATACCAGTATCCTGATTCTGTCGCTGCGTAATGATAGCGTCATTCGTACTCGTCTCGCTGGCGCCACTCGTCTGTATGTCCCAAGTATTGCGTTGGGTGAACTCTACGTTTGGCGCCTATGGATCGCCAACACGCGAAGATGAAGCAGTACGCGATGTGGATGCGGTTGCAACTGGTATGACTATTCTCAGCGCAGATGCGCAAACGGCTCCCATGTATGGACGTATCAAAACTGACTTGAAGCGGCGCGGCTATGCGATGCCCGACAACGATCTCTGGATTGCTGCGGCTGCGATGCAATATGGGCTAACCCTTGCTGCGCGTGATGCCCACTTCACCTGGATTACCGGTTTGACGAGTGAACAATGGTAACGTTCACGGTTGACTTCTGGGCGGCGTGGAACCGTTCGCGGGCGGATTGCGCCAGGGGAGACTGATCGTTGGCGGCGTAGGCGGCAATGCGCGCATCATCCTCGGCTGCCTGCCGATCCAGCGCCTCTTTGTGGTCGTGGTAGTAGGCCAATGCGGCATAGACCTCGGCCAGCGAGAGTTTGTAGAGATCGCTGATCCCCTGTGGCGTCATGCCCTGCGCAATCCAGGTGGCGACGTGAATCACGCCGATGCGGTGGCCCTCGATAGTGGGTCGCACGCCCAGCACATCGGGATCGATCACGATATATTTGATGTCCGTCGGCGAACTGATAGATACAGCAAGAAGGTTTCTACCTTGCATTATATGCGATATGCGGCAATATGCGCTTCTCGTTTACCCGCTATTGGCTCGCTGGCGAAGCCGGGCGCGGGGCGTAGTGGCGGCAAGCTCATCCGTATCGCGTTGTATATTGACCTCAGTGAACGCTGTGGTTCATGTACTGCTACGCTGGCGGCAGGGTTCGAATATTATCACCAAAGAACAATGTGGGAGTCGGTCCATCCACCACTACCCCAAGCTGGACGCCACTACCAAAGGGATAGATCCCAAGCAGCGAGTAGACGCCGGTTGTGGGGTCTAGTGTAAAGAAGTTTTCCAAGCTGGTTCCGCTGGCAGTTGGGCTTTGCGGGACACTGGCGCTCTGCACCGTCACACTCACCAACCTACCTGATGGGCTGCTATAGATGGATTCGCCGCCATCTCGGTAGTGTGTCGCAATGCCGTTCCACGCCCCGCCGCTGTTCGCGCTGTAATAGAGTTGATAGGGCGCATCCTGTCCCCGATACACTTCCAGAAACACCTTATGATTGGTGGCCGTCCACAACAAAACGTTGATGGCGGTAGAGACCCGCAGCATGCTCTGCCACGTAACGCCCGCATCGGTGGTGGCATAAACCGTGACGCCAAAGGCTCCGGTAGACATCGCCACATAGAGATGTGATGGATCGCTCGGATCCATCGCCACCGTCTCAAACGAGTTTGTAGGATTTTGCAAGCCGGGTATAGTTTGATAGACTGCATGCCAGGTGTCACTACGGCCTGTAGGTGTGAGCGCTGCTTCCGCAAGACCTGATGGCGCAACACCTGGCAAAGCCGAGGATGAGATGTAGGCTAATGCCACGCCTTTTGTGAGCGCAATCACGTACACGTCGCTACTGTTCCCATAGAAGAGTTGGCCCCAGGTTTGCCCAGCATTCATCGTAACATACGCGACAGGCGGAACGTTTCCGATTCTCGGCTGGTTTGTCACATTGATGACAAACGTATCAGGTTGTTGCGTATCGGCCACCACAGTACAGTTATTTGTGCGTCCTGCACCCGTGACAGCGTGAGCGCTCCATGTCAGACCAGCATCATCACTGAGGATAAATACAGGCGCAGTGGGAACAGGAAATGCTCCTGCGGAGACCGCAGGCAATGCGCAACCCGCCACACGTCCCGCACGCGCGCCGCTGGCGACCAAACCAAGCAAACCTGAGCCACTTGCTCCTGAAATCCCTGGTTCGATCGTTAGAGAGACGCCACTGAGTACACTTCGCCATCCCGTGAGAGGCGCCGGTAGCAGCGGGCCTGCATTCAATTGATGTGGTGTGAACGACATCTGGTGTGTCGTCGTGCCGCCATTCGGTTGATTATTACTCCACAAGGTGCATCCCCCCAACAGGGCGATCAGTAACAACAGGCAAAGTGTTCGCGCGCCAGTTAGGTAAGATGCAGGTATCTTGGGCAGAGCGCTTTGCACGTTCAATCCATCCTTCATGTGCTTCCACCCACTCTGCTCCCAGTGGCTGCCCACAGAAAGTAGAGCGTTTCCTCGTTTGATCTGTGTCTCGATCCCGTGGTTTTGGCTTACGAATGCGGCGCTGCTACTACTGGCAGTTCACCCGTAGCGTAGACATGCCCATCCAGACCCACCACATAGGTCTTATACAAAGTCCGCCTCGGCCCCTGTCGTTTCTTGATACGCCTGGGCCACCAAGGGAACAGCGTAGCGGAGCGCATGCGCTCGCGCTGCGATTGTAGTTGTTCGCAGCGATCGAGTTGAACGGT
>JBDTAI010000104.1:0-7302 GCA_039924685.1 Ktedonobacterales bacterium | reverse complement strand
GCCATAGCCGGCGATGTCTTCGCCCAGGATGTAGACCCGCTCGTCGCGCAGCATCTCCTCGCGGATTGCCTCGCGCAGCGCGTCACGATATGTCAAAACTCGCATCTATCGTTCTTCCTCTTGTCTTAATCCCTCGGCGTGCTGGGCTTGGTGCGCCAGGCGATGGCGCCCGTTCCATCCAGCAGCACATCGTCGTAGAGCGCATCGGTGGTCGGGAAGGGGCTTTCTTCGGCGAAGCGCGCGGCATCCTCAACGGTCGCCTCGGCGCGTTGTGTATTCGCCTTGAAATCCTCATCGCGAGCCAGCCCGGCCTCGATCAGCGTCTGCTCGAAGAGAACGATGGGGTCGCGGGTCGTCTTCCACTCCGTCTCCTCGGCGCGCGTGCGATAGCTGGCGGGATCGGCCATCGAGTGACCACGGAAGCGATAGGTCTTGGCCTCGATCAGCGTCGGCCCTTCACCCCTGCGAGCGCGTTCGGCGGCTGCCTGCATTGCTTCGCGCACAGCCAGCACATCCATCCCGTTCACCTGGGCATAAGGGATGCCATAGGCGGCGGCGCGCGGCTCTAGCGATGGCACGGCCCATGCCTTCTGCACAGCCATACCCATCGAGTAGAGGTTGTTCTCGCAGAGGAAGACGACAGGCAGCTTCCAGACGCCACAGAGGTTGAGCGCCTCATGGAACGCGCCTTCATCCACCGCGCCATCGCCGAAGAAGCAGGAGACAATGCTCGACTCGCCCTGATAGTGCAAGCCAAAGCCCATGCCGGTCGCAATCACCAGTTGCGCGCCCACAATCGCCTGCCCGCCATAGAGTCGGTGTTCGCGGCTGAACATATGCATCGAGCCGCCCTTGCCCTTGCTGCATCCGGTGGCCTTGCCATAGAGTTCGGCCATCACGGCGCGCGGCTCCATACCCTTGATGATCGCGTGACCGTGTTCGCGGTAGCTGCTCACCACATAGTCGTCGGGGCGCAGCGCGGTGATCGCGCCGACGCCGGTAGCCTCCTGACCGATGTAGAGATGGAGGAAGCCGCCGATCTTGCCCAGCGTATACGCCTCGGCGGCCTTCTCCTCGAAGAGCCGAATCAGCGACATGGTGGAGTGCAGATCGAGCAACTGGTCGCGGCCCAATCCGGCCAGCGTCGCCTCTCGAATCGCCATAGTGCCAACAACTCCTTGCCGCCCCAGCGGGACGGATAGACTTCAAAAGACTCAGGTATATTGCAGAGGTGTACGCCACCTCTTGACGCGCTTCTTCACGGTATTCACACGGTATTCGGATGTGTATGAGTTGCGCGACTTTGACGGAACATCGTCACAGGCGCTATCATGCCGCTGATGACACGTCGCGGATAGAGCGCGGAGCATCACCAGTCGTCACCTACATTCCCCGGCATCAGCCAGAGAAACGGACGGAAACCCGCTCATGACCTATGTGATCACCCAGCCCTGCGTCGGTGTGAAAGATGCCTCCTGCGTGGATGTCTGTCCGGTAGACTGCATCCACGCGCGCGAAGAAGACGAGCAATACTACATCGATCCCGCCGAGTGCATTGATTGCGGCGCCTGCGAGCCAGCCTGTCCAGTCAACGCCATCTTCGAGGAGGGCGCGGTCCCGGCGGAGTGGCGCGAGTATGTCGCCATCAACGCCGACTACTTCCAGTGATTTCCGTTGACCGCTCGTGACATCTTACACCAACTATTCAGCATTGGTGTTTGCCAGCTAACACATCAGGCGCCGACATCGGGCGTGAAAAAAGCCCGACCTCCGCAGAAGTCGGGCCCCGTTGCTCGGCTTGTGGCTGTTGTGCGAGCGCGCATGGATGTCGTTCGAACGGCTGACTATGGATGCATGATACATCGGCTGCTTGCCACTATCAATGGCCAGCACAGCGACCTATGCGCCGGTCGGGATGGCGGAGCCCAGGAACGAGATCAGCGCGAACAGGATGGCAAAGGCAATTGTCATGCGAAAGACCATCTTGTCTATGCCGCGCCGGGTCTTGAAGACGGTTCCGGTGCCGCCGAAGACGCTGCCCAGGCCCGCGCCGCGCACCTGAAGCAGGATGCAGACGGTCAGCGCCACTGCAATGATGATCTGCACAACCTGAATGTACAGGCGATAGGGTTCAAGGAACGACACGGTATTGCCCTCGTTTCCGTCGTACTCCGCGATATGGGTTGGTGCAACATGGTTGGCGCCGCTGTTTGGCGCTAATGGCGAGCTACACGATCTTTCTCATCATACCATTGACCGCTGGGGCGCGCAATAGGCAGAACCCAAAAGTCTTTTAGTTCAGTTTATATCAACCCAAAGAAAAACTTATAGATCAACCCAGGGATAGTGTGTGCGTGGAAGCCGAAGAATAAGCCAACGAACGCAAAACTACGGCGTGTCGCCATCCATTGCAAGGTGGAAACACGCCGTAACAATAGCGCATAGTGTGCGTCAGTGAAGGACTAGACAGCGGCGGGGACGGCTTCGACCACCTCAGCCTCGACGGCGATCTTCACCTCATCGCTAACCAGCCAGCCGCCGCTCTCCAGTGCCACGTTCCACTCCAGCCCAAACTCCTTGCGGCTGAGCCTGGTGTTCAGCGAGAAGGCTTGCAGTTGCTTGCCCTGCATGCTGGTCGTCTGGCCCTCGCGTGTCACCTCAAGCGTATGGGGTTTGGTGATGCCACGGATCGTGAGGTCGCCGGTGACGTGGTACTTCTCGTCGCCCTTCGGCTCAACCTTTGTGCTCTTGAAGGTGATGGTGGGGTACTGCTGCGCGTCGAAGAACTCGGCGCTACGCAGGTGGTTGTCGCGTGGCTCTGCGCTGGTGTCAATGCTGACAGTATCAATCGTCACATCCACCGCAGAGGCGGCGGGATTCGCCTCGTCAATATGCACTGTGCCACTGAACTGCTTGAAACGTCCCTTCACTGTTGTCACCATCATATGCTTGACAGAAAACTCGACGAGCGAATGGGCCTGATCGATCTCGTACGCCATGTGGAATGCGCCTCCTCTGAGAATACCTATGCTATCTGGTTGTTTGTTCGCGCCTGATGCGCGTACCTGCGTGTTGCGTGTCGTACGTGTTGTTTGTATGTTTGTGATCGGCTGCCTGTGGACCACCACCACTGTTCATGGCGGTTTACACTTCACAAATGTAAGTAACTTCCGTACATGTATATAGATAGCATAAGTGAAGTATAGATGTCAAGGGCGCCTCGCCATGCCACACAAGCACACAAACACACTATCCCACCGCTTGACATGCGCCACACTGTCATGTATCATTATTTTGGATATATCCAAATTGCATCTAGACAGTTCGCAGAGGAGAACGTATGGCGCCAATCCAGCCCGACACAGGGAATCAGCCAGATCCGGAGACGATGCCGCCACTGCCGCCTGCCGCCTTCCACATTCTGCTGACGCTGGGGATGGGCGAGCGACATGGGTACGCCATCATGCAGGAGGTGAAGCGCCTCTCGGATGGGCGGGTGCGGCTGGGGCCAGGCACACTTTATCGTATGCTCAAAGGATTGCTCGACGACGGCCTGATCGCAGAGAGCGACGCCCGACCCGATCCTGCGCACGACGACGAACGACGCCGCTACTATCGGCTCACCGACCTCGGCCAGCGTGTTGTGCGGGCCGAGATACGCCGCCTTGCGCGCCTTGTCACCTATGCGCAAGCGATGCCCGGCTGGCAATCCGGTCAACTTTCCGGTGGCCTGCCGGCGTCGCAGGAGGGATGGTGAGCTATGGGCCGATTCCTCCGTTCTTCCAGACGCGCGCCTGCCCAAACATCCCGGCTGCTGCGGCTCTATCGGCTTGCGCTGTATCTCTATCCAGCAACGTTTCGCCGCGCTTTTGGCGAAGAACTCTGGCAGACCGCTCGCGATGCGCACGAGGTAGCGCTGGCCGAAAGCGCATGGACGGTTGCGTTACTCTGGATGGCGATTGGCGCGGACCTGTTGCGCAGCGCCCTTCCTGAAAGGATCAATGCCATGCGACGCGCACTTCTGCTTGTTGCGGTGATGACCTGCATCTCCGGGATCACCTCAGTGTTTGCCAGCCTCAACCTCTATCTGCTCGAAGATGCCAACCCACTGACGACGGCGGCCTTTGGCTCATCGCCGCTGCTGCGCGTCAGCTATGACGCCGCCTATCTCTCTGCGCTCGTGGCGGGCGTCGGCCTCTGCGCCATCGTCGCCTACGCCGCGTTTGGCGCTCACGCAGCGGTGGCATGGGTGCTGGCTGTGTTGGCATTGCTGGTCGCCCTCGCCGGATTCGGTGGCCTGCTCGCGCGGGCGCCGCTGTCGTTTGTGTCGTTGTTCGCCGCCTTCGCAGGTCTGACGCTGCTCAGTGTGTTCGCCGGATGGCGTGTTGCGGGACGATTGCGGCGCAGCAACAGCCAGCGCCGGTCCGCCGTCGCGGGCGCCTGTGCTGGCGCCGGGGTGGCGCTGCTGGTCAACGCACTGGCAATCACACTGCACACACTGGCGCTCAATCCGGTCAGCCATCCCCTCTATATGCAAGGCCAGATTCCAGGGACGCACCTCAATGCGCTGCTGATCGGGATGGTTCTCGACCTGGCGCTACTGGCGAGCTACGGGGCATGTCTGCTGCTGTCACCTATTGCTGGCCGAAGCGGTTCACAGCAGCGATCCCGTTGACGGGCCCAGATCAGCGCTATAGAGTGCTATGCTCAACGTGGCTGCGCTCAGTGGGTTGGAAGCGCCAGTGGGTTGGGCGACAGATACAGCGAGTGGAGCGCCTGGGCGGCGGGCTGGTGGTCCGGCGAGAAGATGCCATTGTCCCAGGCCCAGAAGAAGATGCCCTGAATATGCGGATCGCCCAGCGACGCGCGCACCGCCGCCTGATACGCCGCCGCCTGCAACTGCGTATCAACTGGGGCGGTTGACTTGCTCAGCCACGGCTCGAAGAGCGCGTCGCTGGTATCGCGGTAGCCCACCTCCGAGATCACCACCGGCTTGCCCGCCTGCCGACTGAGCGCGTCGAGCAGCGGCAACGCCTCTTTCGTCCACAGTGCCTCGATCTGCGGCTCAGTCAGTTGCTCCGGTTTGGCAGTTAGTCCCATGTACATCGAGGCGCCCACATAGGTGAGGTTGGGATCGGTCATCCATGAGGGCAGCGGCTTGGCGAACGACCCGTGGTTGATCGCATAGGTAGTCGGACCGGAAAACACTGTGCGTACCTGCGCCAGCAGCCAGCGCCATTGATCAGGGAAGCTGTTTTCCAGGGCATCATACTCCGTGCCGATGGAAATTTGGCTGACGCCAGCCTGCGACGCTGCGACCACATAGGGCTTATAGGTTGCCCAATAAGCCTGAAACCAGCGTTGCGCTTGCGCCTCAGTGCTGAAATGTACGCGCCCGCCCCAGGGATCGGCGGGTTCGCCCAGCACGCTGAGAATCGGCTCGAGAAAGACATGCAGGCCCGCCTCACGCGCATTCAGGACGCCGCTATACAGATCGTCAGGCGCTGGTGTGCCAGCGGAAGGGAAGACGCTGGTGGAGGTATAGGTCTGCTGATACAGGTTGACGGTCATCTCGATCCACCCGGTGCCCGTCTGCGTCTGCATAGCCTGCACATCAGGCGCCCAGGAGGTGTCGGTGAGGCCATAGACATGCTGCCCCCAGCGCGGAAACGCCATACCGCGCTCGAAGTCGGGCCGGAACACGTTGGAGGCAGGAGTAGCCGTCGCCGCGCCTGCCTGTGTAGGTGTCGTGGCGGCGGAGGGCAACCCGCAGGAGGTGAGCGCAAGCGCGACCAGCAGGGCAAGTATGCTGTTCCAGCGAGCTTTCGGTTTCATGACGCCAAACTTCATGCTGCGCGCCCTCCCATCACAAGGCGCAACGCAATTCGTCCGGGCGGCATCGCCAACGGCGCGGCCAGCATTGCCTGCGTGGACAACTGTGTGTCAATCCACGCTGCTGCTGGCGCAATGAACCCATGCGGCGCGGCTGCCGGTATCGCTTGTTTTGTCGGCGACGTGGACTGGTTGTTGCTGGCGCCGCAGAGCGCGTGCGCCGCCACGAGCTGCGCGGGGATAGGCCGGACGGGCAGCGGCGCGAGGCCGCGCGCATGATAAAGTTGCGCGCCGTCGGCATCCTGCGCGACAAGAATAAACTGCGTCTTGAACGCCTGGCTGGCTAGCGCGATATGTTGCGAGACCAGATCACGCGGCGCCACGACAATCCACTGGACGTATTTGACTGGATCGGCCAGGGATTTGTTCCACAACGGGCCAGAGCCTTCATAGATGATGGAATTGAAGCCGATATGCGCCGACTCGAAGTGAACGCTGGTGTGGAAAGTATCGTCGAGCAGGCGTCCGCCATCGTAATGCTCGACAAGGAAGACATCGGCGGGCAAGAGGGCGGCGCAAGAGAGGCCATACTGACCGTCTTGCAGGCTGATCACTCCGCCCGTCGCCGTCAGGCCGGTCTGCACAAGCAACGCGGCGCCGATGACGCAATAGAGCAGAACGGCGAGTCCTGTGCGCGTCCAGTCACCCCAGTTCCGGGCAGTGCCGAAACGCGGGTCGCCACGACCGTGCAGACCCAGTTTCCATATGCCACTGGTGAGCATATGGGTGAGGGTGGCGATATAGAGCGCGGCAGGGGCGATCACCTCGGCGCCGAAACGCGCATTGAAGAGGCTATACGTCGAGTGCGGCGGCACGGCGCCCGGCACATAGAGGCTATCCTGGCCGAGATACAATACCAGCACATAGAACGCATAGGGCGTCAAAAAGACAATGGACGCCAGCGCCCCCGCATTGCGCCAGCGCGGCAAGACGAACGCCAGCGCGCCCACCACTCCCAGGCCAAAAATCAGCGGCCCCAGTGTCTCAATGGCGGCGACGGTGTAGATGAGAATTGACTGTGGCAGGTTGTGTGCGCCAAACATGCCATGCGTGCCGATGATCGTTTGCTCCTGTTGTGCAGAGGAAAACGGACTGCGCAGGAAGTAGAGGGCATCGCCGAAGATGAGCTGACACCAGACGAACCACAGGAAGATGCCCAGGCCGCCGAGCGAGCCAAAGAGCGTCAACTCGCCGAAGATGCGCATCTTTGCGCGATGGCGCAGCAGGCCCAGCACAACGATCATGGTGATGCACGCCACATACAGCGGCCAGCCGTCGTAGCGTGTCAGCGTGCCAAGTAGCGCTGCGCCGCCCGCCAGAATCAGGTTGCGCGCCGAGTCGTCCTGCGCCCAGGCGACGAAGTAGTAGCCAGTCGCCGCAAAGGTGGCGATCAGCAGCGGCTCCGTCAGC
>JBDTAI010000103.1:0-6070 GCA_039924685.1 Ktedonobacterales bacterium | reverse complement strand
CTTGCACACGCTGCCGCGCGCTGGTGTGGGCGAAGATGGTGAGCGCCTGTGCGATCTGCTCGTCGCTGGCGGGGCCTGGCGCCGCATAGATCGCGTTGAGAGTTCGCGCATCGGCGGCGCTGGCATGTTCGAGCGCATGAATGACGGGCAGGCTCATCTTTTTGCGGCGCACATCGCCCGCCGCCGTCTTGCCCAAATCTTCCGCTGCCCACACGCCCAGCAGATCATCGCGTAACTGAAAGGCCAGTCCCAGCGCGCCGCCAAACGCGCCAAGCCGCGCGCCAATTGTCGTGTCGTCGGGAGCGCCGATGCGCCCGCCTAACTCCGCCGCATAGCGCATCAACGCCGCCGTCTTGCGGGTGATCATATCAAGATACATAGCGACCGACACCTCACGCCGCCCCTCGAAGGTCATGTCGAGATGCTGCCCCTCACAGAGTTCCAGGCAGGTGCGGTCAAGTCCGTCGGCCAGCCGCACGACCAGCGCGGGCGCCACACCACGTTCCACCAGTGTCCACAGTGGCAGGCGGGCCAGCGAATAGAGCGCATCACCGCTGTTGATGGCCTGTGGCACACCCCAGAGTTTCCACATGGTCGGACGGTGGCGGCGTTCCTCGTCGCCATCCTCGATGTCGTCATGCGTCAGTGAAAAGTTGTGGACCAGTTCAACCGCCGCCGCGCCTGGCAGCGCCCGCCGCACGGCCTGTTTCACCGCCTGGCCCGTGGCGCCGACGCTGATCGCCGCCACCTCGCAGGCGAACAATGTCAGCGACGGACGAAGCAGCTTGCCGGGATGGCTCTGTAGGGGAGTGAAATCCTGTGCGCGCCAGCCGAGATGAAACTCGATCTGGCCATAGAGTTCGTCCACAAACGCGGCGTTGGCTGCGGAAGGTGGCGTGGCATTGCGGGCGAGCGTCAGCGCCTCGCGTAGCGCCTCTGCGATGGGTTTGCGATAGCGTTTGAGCGCCACTTCGACAGCAGCGGCAGCCGCAACCGCAGTTATCGGTGTTTGTGCCTGCGCCCTGCCATCCTGGCCGCTTCGGCTCTCCACGCTCCCCTTGTTCACGCCTCGCTCCTCATCAGGTATTATTGCACTCTATGGTGTTCTATGGTGTTCTATGGTGTTCTGTGGTGTCCTGTCGCCGTCCTGTCGCCGTCCTGCACTATTCGCTTGCTGGTTTCACTAGACGAAAAAGAACTGGAAGACCAGAAAGGCGATCACGACCACACCGATGATGCACGCCAGCAGCCACGCCGCGCCGATCAGGCCACCGAAGAGACGCAGCCGGGCGCAGGTGGGGCAGTAGCGCTGGGTGAGGTGATAGCGGTGACTCTGCATGCCATCACGCGCAATCCGCACATCTTCTTTGCTGAAACGGGTATGCTGTGTGTCGCAGATGAACCGGTGACATCCCGTGCACTTCTGTGAATCAATATAGTGCGCGAAGGACGCTGTAGACCACTGGTGAGGACGGACGGGAGCGCCGCAGATGTAGCAGACGTATTCGCTGGCATGCTCTGCCAGGCGGGTTGCGCAGGGATGATGCTCCTCCACGGGAAAGTGGTCCATGCAGAGGTGACGATGGCAGGTGGGACAGCGCCCCGACGATTGCAGACCGCACTCTGTGCATGAGGGAACGGGATAGAGATTGAATTGCGCCATGCGTTCATCCTTTTCTCACTGCCTGCCAGAATGCGCTACGCGAATCCCACGCAGAGCCAGCCGAGTATAGCAAGGTTTGCTGCGGGCGGTCAAGCGCATCTTCACACCGCCGTGAGAGACGACATTGGAGACTACACTATGGAGAGCGTTTGAGATGCCAAAAAAGGCGCGGGATGATCGGCAGCTAGCCGAGGAGTCAGATGTGGCAGGCTCACCCAATAGCTCGCTCTGGCGATCCACTGGCGGCCTTCGCGCTGCTGGTTGTGTTCGTCGGCGCAGCGACGGTTGCTGCCGTGAGCCAGCTATGTTGATGATATGGTCAGCGTGTCTACGGGATAGTGTTATACTGCGCGCATGGCGTTGACGAGAGCGTTGACGCATCAATCACTTCAACACAGGGGCATAGGTCATGACGATGCGCCGACACTCATATCCCTACGACTACGACCTGAAAAGCAGGTTTCCGCAGCGGCGTTCCGCCTTTGGCTGGGAGGGCGGCGGCCTGGAGATCGCCGAGGATGGCGCCGAACACAATCGCCGCTATTATGTGATTTTTGATGAAGGCACGATGGCCGACTTCCTCGATCCCACTGATCCAACCGACGCCGAGGTACTTAGCCAACTGATCACCGTTCTCGAGTTCGACAGTGAGGCGGAACGCAACGCCTATGTGCAGGAAACACGCGCAGAGCATGCGCGTATGCAAGCGGCTCACACAACACACCGTTCGCAATACGAATAGCGCAAAGGCCAGCGGACCTGGCAGACATCGCCTACGTACCCTACAATCTTCTGCGACTACTCTGCGACTACTACAACGCCAACCCTATTGATCGAGCGAGCGGGCAGCCTCGACAGAAGCCAGGTATGAGCGACAGACACAAACCATCAACAGCCAGTGATGACGAGCAAACTGGCGCCAACGCTGATGCGCCCGATGCGCTCGTATTTGAGAGCGACGTTGAGGGTGAGCGGACCCTTTGGGGGCGGCGTCTGACACGGCGGTCACGGCTATGGCGCGCTGGCGCTGGCGTGGCAATCGTGCTGCTGGTTGCCTATGTGCTGGTTGGTGGGCCTGCCGCCACGATGGCCGCGCTCACGGCAGCCTGGGCGTCCCATGCCCCAGCCGCCCAGGCCGCCGCCCAGCCAGCGTTCGCGGGCGCATCATACAACCCCATGCTGTTGCCGCCTGGTTCCATTGGGGCATCCGCATTGCATGTGGCGCCCGCTCCTTCGGCTGGCGCCATTGCCTATACCTGCTGGATTGCCCCACGCACCACACATCCCGACGGCTCTCCCAGTCCCAATGGCGGGCCGCTTCATCTCTACAGCACGACGAGTCTGGGCGACACCTGGCAGCCGCTGACGCTGCCCAGACCCACCTCGCCTGATTGCGCACTGGTGGTAGATGGCGCCAACCCGCGTGGTGTCGCGCTGCTGCTGGGCGCCAATCTGCTGACGGATGTTTCGTGTACACTGCCGACAGTCTATGTGAGTGAAGATGGTGGGCAATCATGGCAATTCGTCGCGTGGCCCGATGCGCAACGTCTCGCCTGCAATTTCCATCTGGCATTCGAGACTGGACTTCTCTTTGCCTGGGCTGATACGCCTCTGCTGCCTGCCAGCCAGACGCAATTCAGTGGCCCCGGGCGCGTGATGGTGAGCAGGGATGATGGGCGCCTTTGGCGTGCGGCGGATACGGGACTACCCTCCGACGCGCATTTCACACTGCTTGGCATGCGCGCGGAGGACCCGACGGGATTAGTGCGGATGCTCGCCCAGGTGGATAAGACAACGCCCACCGCCAGTAGTTGGCTTGCACAGAGCTGGGATAGCGGCGCGAGTTGGGAAATGTCCGTTAAATTGCCGGGTGTCAACCCGCAGGTGATAGTATCGGGCGATCCGACGGTGACAGATTACGGTGGCTGGGGACGCCTCTACGAGCTGGCCGAATCCACGACCAATGGCGCCGCAAACGGGTCAGGTCGCTACTCGCTGGCGACCGCCTATTTCAATGGAGAGTGGAGTCATATCCCGCTGCCACCGCCGTTGACCGATGTGGCTGGCGACCAGGGTGGCGCCAACAACAGCGCCACCAATGACTATCTCAATCAGATCTCGCTGCTGGCCGTGGGACCGGACGAGAATCTGCTGGCGCTGCGTGGGGCCTTGCCAACCGATGAGACGCGCCAGAGTCCCCGGCGGCGTATCTGGCTCTGGAACGCCGCTTCAGCGCGCTGGTTGCTGTCGGACACCCTGTTCCCCGGCAACCTGATTACCACAACGTCGTCCTGGTCGCAAGGCCAACTCACCTTCTGGCTGATGACGATCAATCTCACCGCGCCCCCAGGCGTTGTGCTGGAATACGCCACCTTCGATGCGACCAACACCCGCCAGCAAGCATGATCTACCATCGCTCATCACAGCATGCGCTATGATCATCACTACAGACAATAGTTACGAGATGTACTTATAAACAGGTGGATAGAGTGAGTGAAACACAACCGATTCCCGGCGATGCCGGTACCATCGCCAGCTATCGCGCCTTCCTGCTGGACCTCGACGGCGTGGTGTACCGGGGCAATCAGTTGCTGGCGGCCGCGCGTGCGTTTGTGGAGTGGGCGGACGCCAGCGGGCGGCAGGTGATATTCCTCTCCAACAACTCGTTTGCCTCAGTAGCGGAGGTGGCGGCGAAGCTGGCGCGGCTGGGCATCCCCCACCCTGAAGAACGCACCATGACGGCGGGGCAGGCGGCGGCGCTGGCACTCGCCGAACGATTCCCCGGCGGGCGCGTCTACGCGCTGACCGTCGCCTCGGTGGCAGGTATGGTAGCGGATGCGGGCTTGCAGGTGGTCTGGCGTGAGCGCGTGGATGGTCCCATCCCTGACGCCGTACTGGTGGGGCTTGACCGCACACTCACCTATGAGCGGTTGAGTCGGGGCTTGCGCGCGTTGCTGGGTGGCGCCGCTTTCTATGCAGTCAATCGCGATCCACGCTTGCCGGTGGAGGATGGTTTCGAGCCAGGGACCGGCGCTATCGTGGCGGCGCTCGAATACGCCAGTGGCGTCAGTTCAGTGGTGGTTGGCAAGCCTGCGCCAGGGATCGTCGCGCAGGCGCTCCATCGGCTGGGCGCCACAGCGGAGGAGGCGCTGATGATTGGCGATGGGCTTGATCTTGACATTGTGGCAGGACATGCCGCCGGAGTGGCGACGGCGCTGGTATTGACCGGCCTCACCACTGCGCGCGAGGCCCGGACCGCGCAGGGTACACGCCGTCCGGAGTATGTCTTCGCCGATCTGGCAGCGCTGCTGCATGCCATCCATCATGCGGATATGCCCTAGCAGGGGCTTCAGCCCTTCTGCGGTCCGTGCTCTCGCCTCTAAGTCGTTTACCACTGCGAACAGGTACCACGCCGTTCGCCCACTGGGATGAGCCGAGGCCTTATGTCGTTTGACAACGCGAACGGCTCATCCTGAAGGGCGTCATGATCCCATACCCGATCATGATGGCAAAGAACCGCGATACCGCGAAAGCCGTCCCACAAGCTGATCCGTTTGACATAATTATTGTGTTGATTAGGCTGTATACGTCCAGCGTTTTCCCGCTTGCCAATATAGTGCGGACTATGCTACACTCGGTACGTTATGCGCTTTCCTATCATGCGTGGTATCCAGACGCGGCGATAGAAGAGCGTATGCGCGTCTGAGACAACCTGCTTGGCACGTGGGCGGCTTTCCGCGTTGCTCGGTCCCCAGGCGAGCGCATTCCACAGGCGAGCCAGTCGTCACACTCACCCTTCTCCCGAGTTCTTCGCTAGCATGGCATGTACGCTGTATACGGTCAACAGGCGCGGCTTTGCCCTGATGATGGCTGGAATACGCAGTGAACAGAACTGATCGAGGGGTGCAACGCACACATACTGATGTGGCGCGAGTGGTGACTGGGCATACTGAACGCCTTGTGTGTTCGCGCGGCCCAGCCTTTACGCAGCGCAGCGTTGTCCAGCCTGGCCTTTGATGGCCTGATTTGTCTGGATACAGGAGGGCAAAGGCACTCGTGGACAATACTCTCTGGTGGTTGGCGCTGCCGGTTGGAGCAAGCGTCATCGCAATACTCTTCGCATTCGGCCTGCGACGCTGGGTCTTGGCGAATGATACCGGCACACCTGCCATGCGCAAGGTGTCCGACGCCATTTATGAGGGCGCGCAGGCGTTCCTGAGTCGGCAGTATCGCACCATTGCCGTGCTGGCTGTGGTCAGCGCCGTCGTCATCGGCATTATCCTGGCGATCATCGCCAACTATCAGGGCGGTGGCGATCCCTGGTGGGTGGTGGGCATCCGCACCGGACTCTCGTTCCTCTTTGGCGCGTTCTGTTCTGGTCTGGCAGGTTATATCGGCATGCAGGTG
>JBDTAI010000102.1:0-5720 GCA_039924685.1 Ktedonobacterales bacterium | reverse complement strand
GCCTCGGCCATGTCGGCGGGTACCTCGGTCGTCGTCGCCTGCTTATCGCTGAAGTTATACGCCTTGCCTGAGACTAAATCCACTACGCCGGAGAAATTCGCCTGTTCGCCGATGGGGATGGTAAGTGGCGCGACTTTCGAGCCGAAGTGTGTGCGCAGTGAGTCGAGTGCGCGGTCATAGCTGGTGTTTTCTCTGTCAAGTTTGCTGATGAAGACCAGGCGGGGGAGCTGGTGTTCGTCGGCGCGTCGCCAGGCGATCTCCGTGCCGACCTCCACGCCTTTTTCCGCCGAGACCACCACCACTGCGCCATCGGCCACGCGCAGTCCGGCAAGCATCTCGCCTACAAAGTCAGCATACCCAGGGGTGTCGAGCAGATTGATTTTCGAGCCACGCCATTCCAGGGGGATCGGGGTCAGGCTGAGGGACATATGGCGCTTGATTTCATCGGGGTCATGGTCGGAGATGGACGAGCCTTCATCTACCCTGCCGATACGGGTAACGTGGCCTGCGTCATAGAGCGCCACGTCGGCGAGGCTCGTCTTACCTGAGCCTCCATGCGCAATCAGGGCGACGGTGCGGAGGTTGTCCGCGTGATAGACGTTCATACCAGGTGGGGTCCTTTCTGTTCGCCGCCGCGCCCGCAATGGAGTGGGCGGCGCTGGCTGAGGATGCCGCGTTGCATCCAGTGCCTGCTTATCGAACCGGAGCGTCAGCCCAGCAGAGCTGGTGTAGGGTGAAAAGACCTGGTAGCCCACAAAACAGCATGGGTTGCGGGAGGAACTGTGCGGAAAGCAGTGTTGACTGCCAGCCATGTTTGACGTATCGGCGTGTTGGAGTGATGGTCCTGCAATTATGTAACGCATAGGGGCGCGATGACAATAGCCGCTCAGGAAAACCACTCCATCCTGAGCGGCGCGAGAGCGAGAGAGCAGGCTGACCGCGGGCATGCTGGGTGGTGGGGCGGGCTCGTGGCCTTCAGGCTACGAGCCAAACAGCAGCACGACGCACGCGCCCACCGGACGCCCTACAAAAAACGCCTGTTAGCGCGCGCCCACTGGCGTCAGGTCAGAGAGCAGCACGCCCGGCAGCGGGAAGCGTGTCGCCAGCGCCTTCGCCCGTTCGCGGATGCTCGCGACAGCCGCCGCATCGTCGCGTTGGGTGATCGCCTCGTGAATCAGCGCCGCCACCGTGCGCATCTCCGCCTCGCCAAAGCCGCGTGTGGTGACGGCGGGTGTTCCCAGGCGGACGCCGCTGGTGCGGACGGGTGGCTCCGGGTCGAAGGGGATGGCGTTCTTGTTGGCGTGGATGTGGACGGCTTCGAGCGCGGCCTCGGCGTCGCGTCCGTTCACACCCAGCGGACGCACATCCACCAGCATCAGATGGTTGTCGGTGCCGCCGGAGACCAGCCGGAAGCCTTGCCCGGTCAGTGCGCTGGCGAGCGTCTGCGCGTTGTCTACCACGCGCTGCTGGTAGGCGCGGAACTCCGGCGTCAGCGCCTCCCTGAAAGCGACGGCTTTGGCGGCGATGATGTGCATCAACGGGCCGCCCTGCGTGCCAGGGAAGACACCCTTGTCAATCCTGGTCGCCAGTTCCTCTTTGCAGAGGATCAGCGCGCCGCGTGGGCCTCGCAGTGTCTTGTGGGTGGTGGTTGTTACCACGTCGCAACAGGGGACAGGGTTGGGATAGAGATCGGCGACGACCAGCCCGGCCACGTGGGCGATGTCGGCCATCAGCAGCGCGCCCACACTGTCGGCGATCTGGCGGAAGCGGGCGAAATCGAGCGTGCGGGGATAGGCGGAGAAGCCGGTGACGATCAGCTTGGGCTTGTGTTCCTGCGCCAGTTGCTCCACGGCGTCATAGTCAATCGTTTCGGTGTCGGGGCGCACGCCATAGGGGACGAAGTGGTAGAGTTTGCCAGAAAAGTTGACCTTCGAGCCGTGCGTCAGATGGCCGCCCTGGTCGAGCGCCAGGCCCAGCACGGTATCGCCCGGCTGGAGCAGCGCCAGATAGACAGCGGCGTTGGCCTGCGCGCCGGAGTGCGGCTGCACGTTGGCGTGGTCGGCGCCGAAAAGCTGTTTGGCGCGCGCGATAGCCAGCCGCTCGGCCTCATCCACCACCTCGCAGCCACCATAGTAGCGTTTGCCCGGCAAACCTTCGGCGTATTTGTTGGTCATCACACAGGCTGCTGTCTGGGCGACGGCGGCGCTGACATAGTTCTCCGACGCGATCAGTTCGATGCCCTCGAACTGGCGGCGCTCCTCGCGCTCGATGATGTCGGCGATCTCCGGATCGGTATCAGCGATGATCTGGCGTGGCGAGATGTCCATTGCGATGCTCCCGTTCTGGCCGTTGCGCTTACGCTAACGAGGAGGTGATGGCGCGCTACGTCATGTTACGTCGCGTTACTTCGGGATTGGGAACAGCAGCGCCATACACGTATCTTGTATGCCGTAGTATACCATCCCAGCGCCAGCGCCAAGCCGAACCAGAATACGGAAACAGTGGGCAACAGAGAGCAAGCGAAGGGTGAAACGGCTCCGCAGGGGAACACATCTCGCTCTTCGCTAGCGTTTTGCATGCTGCTGGTGGCGTCAACGGACAATCATCAACCGCCACTGCCAGCGCTGCCAATGAGGCCAATCAATAACAAGATGCAGAAGAACACGAGAGGAGCTACCTGGAGATAGCCGATGATGAGTCCGGCAATCGCCATGCCCTGACCGGTTTGCTGTCCATTCGACTTTTTGATCTGGCCGAGCGCGATATGGCCGAAAATGACGGCAAGAACACCTGGGATGACAAGGAAATCGGCTGTAAACAAGCCGATCAGTGAGCAGATCAGGCTGGCGGTGGCCATGCCGTTGGTCGCGGTCATCGGCCTCATCACCATCGGCATCACCATCGGCTGCGCGTAGAGCGGCTGCGAGTAGACGGGTTGCTGGCCATACTGCTGTTGGGGCGGCAACTGGCCCGATGGCGGATATAGCGGCGTGGAGGGCGATGGGTAGGATAGTGGGTACGACGCTGGCTGCGGTCCTTGTTGGCCTTGTGGACCAGCGACGCGCGGCGCTGTTTGTGGTGGATACGATGTTGGGTACGATGGTTGCTGACTGCCGTAGGGATTGTATTGTGGATTGGTCATGAACGCTGCTCCTCATCCCAGGCATGGCGCCTGAAACACCAGCTTCCCTCTGAATTGCGCATGTGATACAAGCAATAGAGGATGTCGAATACGAAGTATAGCCGCAGTGTCCCACAAATTGGCGTTCGGCGCAAGGGCAAATAAATGGAAATCCTGCTCTGCGAAAGTCTATTCCCATAGCACTGGCATACAATTCGCTCTGAAGTGCATGTGCAGAAATGCAAAAGCGGAGTCCATCCTTGCTGGATGCGCTCCGCTTTGGATCAACCGACCCCACGCATGCTGAGACTGGAACAAATCGGGAATCGGCGGCTATTGACCTACTGCCGCCGATGAACTCGCCAGCATAATGACAAACACATACCAGGCGCAGCAGAGAACTGTAAAGCCAAGCCCGATGTAACCGATGATCAGGCCTGCCATAGCCATACCTTGCCCAGTCACACGCCCGGCTGACTTCTTGATCTCGTTCAGACTGATGTGGCCAAAGATAACACCGAGAATTGAGGCGCCAAGCAGCGAGCAGATCAGACTGGCAATGGCCCAGCCGCTGGTCTCCGTTGTCGGCCCCATATAGACGGGAGTCATCATTGGCATCACCATTGGCTGCCCATAGACTGGCTGTTGGCCGTAGAATTGCTGGCCATACTGCTGTTGGGGCGGCAACTGGCCCGACTGTGGGTAGAGCGGCATGGAGGGTGACACAGGTGGGGGGGGATAGGATGATGGATACGACGGCTGCTGACCGCCGTAGGGATCATACTCCGGATTGGTCATGAAGGCTTCTCCTCATCTTGGGCGCCGCGTAAAGAACGCCGACTCCTTGTTGAAGCTGTGATGAGACACTGAACACAAGATAATCAACGAACATCCGCGTCCACAGTGTCTCACAGGTTAGCCTACAGTGTCTCACAGGTTAGCCTTTGGCACAAGAGGGCAATTTTGTGGCATGCTCGTGTGCGCACATTCAAGCCTTGAGCAGCGCCAGCGCCTCATCTGGCGTCGTTACAGGTTGCTGGCAGACGAAACCCTGACAGACATAGAGCGCCGCCCGGTCCTCCACCAGTGGACGATTCGCCAGCAGCGGCACAGCAGCCTGCGCTATGTCGTCGCCAGGGCCGACCTGGGCAAACACCAGACGTGGCAGATAGTGGCTGCGTAGCGCAGCGCGCAACGCCTGTGTTCCGGCGTCGTCATGGGCGCCGATCAGCGCCACCTCATAGAGTGGGCCGATCAGGTTGTCGAGCGCACAGAGGAACTGGCCGAACCCCGACGGGTGCTTCGCCATCAGTGGCGCCAGCGGAACCAGCACACGCGCAGCGTATTCATGGTAACGCGCCTCGCCGGTATATGCCGCCAGCCGCAGCAGCGCCTCCGCTGCCAGACTCGATCCGGCGGGTGTGGCATTATCGGTCAGTTCGCGCGGCCTGCCAATCAACTGCTCGGCGTCGCTGGCGGTATCATAGAAGCTCTGCGCATCCTCATCCCAGAAACGGGCGATCATCTCATCAGCGCGTTCGCGGGCAACCCGGAAGTAGCGCGACTCGCCGGTCAGCGCATACACCGAGAGCAGCCCATTCACCAGCGCGGCGTAGTCTTCGAGATAGGCGTCTCCCTTGCTGACACCTAGACGCCAGGTGCGCAACAATCGCCCGCTGTCATTGCGCATCTGCCCGATCAGGAAGTCGGCATTGGCGATGGCGGCGCGGTGATAGTCGTCGCGGTCGAGTATGTCCGCAGCCTCGGCGAAGGCGCGCAGCATCAGAGCATTCCAGGCGGTGATCGTCTTGTCGTCGAGGCCCGGCCAGACCCGTTGCGCTCGGATTTGATAGAGTGTGGCGCGGGCGCCCTGGGCGATCTCATGAACCTCGGCCTCGGTATGCCCTGTTTCGCTGGCGACCTCAGCCTCCGTGCGCGCCAGGTGCAGAATATTCCTGCCCTCGAAGTTGCCGCGCGCGCTCACGCCCCACAGCCGCTCGACGACGGCGCTCTGCTCGTCGCCCAAAGCGGCGCGCAGTTCGGCGGGCGACCAGATGTAGAACTTGCCCTCCTCACCCTCGCTATCGGCGTCCTGCGTAGAGTAGAAGGCGCCTGTCTTATCGGTCATTTCACGCAGCGTATAATCAAGGGTTGCTTCGCAGACCTCACGGTAGCGTGGATTGCCGGTCAGTTGCCAGGCGTGCAGATAGACGGGCGCCAGCAGCGCGTTATCGTAGAGCATCTTCTCGAAGTGCGGCACGAGCCAGATCGCGTCGGTGGCATAGCGGTGGAAGCCGCCGCCGATCTGGTCGTAGATGCCGCCCGCCGCCATCCTGTCGAGTGTCAGCGTCACCAGATCGAGCAGGTCAGGATCGATCGCGGTGAATGCGGCGCCGTTTGCACTATCATTCCCCATGCCGGATCGTCGTCGCGTCTGCATACGCAGCAGAAACGCCAGCCCCAGCGGATGCGGGAACTTGGGAGCGCCGCCGAAGCCACCGTAGGTACGGTCCGCGCTGGCGAGTTCACCGTTCGCCGCCTGTGTCAGCGTCGTCGGATCAACCTCAGTCCCGGTCGCTGCGACATCCAGCGTGCTGGC
>JBDTAI010000101.1:0-4344 GCA_039924685.1 Ktedonobacterales bacterium | reverse complement strand
GACCGAACGCAATGCGGCGCGCTGCCGCATCCGTTGGCAGTTCACCGTGGACGATGCGCGCACCAAGCTGCATGATCTCTATCCCGTCCACAATTCCAAAACGGACTGACTACTAGTGTCTCCTGTTGTCTTTTGTTGTCTCTTGCCCCACAGGAATATGGCGTCTATCACATGGTCTATCACTCGGTCTATCACACGCGCTGGCAGCCGATCCAGGTCTCGGCCACCAGATTGACGCCGAAGTGATAGCCAAGTTCGCGCTCGTCGCCACCCGCCAGCATGATCAGATCGCAGCATTTGCCAACTTCGAGGCTGCCCACCTCATCCGCCAGCCCCAGCGCATGCGCGCCACCCAGCGTCGCCGCCCGCAACGCCTCATCCAGCGAGAGGCCCAGCGCGCTCACCGCCAGCGCCAGCATCATCTGCATGTTCTCGCTATAGGAGGTGCCGGGGTTGAAGTCGGTCGCCAGCGCCAGCGTCAGCCCGCGATCCAGCAGGCGGCGACCAGAGGGATACGGCGCGCTGAGGGTGAATGAGCAGCCGGGCAGCAGCACACCGATCACGCCAGCGGCTGCCAGCGCATCGAGTTCGGCGTCTGAGGCGAAATCGAGATGATCGGCGGAGGTGGCGCGCAGTTCCGCCGCCAGCGATGCGCCGCCGGATGGGCCAAGCTGGTTGGCGTGCAGTTTGAGCGCATAGCCCAGTTCGCGCGCCCGCGTGAGGATGCGCCGCGCCTCAGTCACCGTAAAGGCCGTCGCCTCACAGAACACATCGCAGAAGCGGGCGCGTCCGGCGAAGGCGGGCAGCATCTCGCTGATGACAAGCTGCACATAGGCATCGCGCTCGGCGGGACCACCCCGATACTCCGGTGGCAGTGTATGCGCCCCCAGGAATGTCGAGACGACGTGGGGTAGCGCCGGTTCGCGGGCCAGCGCCGCCATCACCTCCAGGCAGCGCGCCTCATGTTCCAGATCAAGCCCATACCCTGTCTTGCCCTCGACGGTGGTGGTTCCGTGGCGGGCGAAGCTGCGCAGCCGCTCGGCGCCCAACTGGCGCAGGTCCCCGGCGCTGGCGGCGCGGGTGGCGCGCACGGTGCTGAGGATACCGCGTCCCTGTCGCGCCAACTCCTCATACGAGACCCCCGCATGGCGCAGATGAAACTCCTCGGCGCGGTCGCCTGCAAAGATGAAGTGCGTATGCGCATCCACAAAGCCGGGCAGCACAGCCCGCCCCTGCGCGTTCACACACGCCTCGATGGGAACATTGGCGACATTCACCTGCGCCGCCAGATCGCGCGCTGGTCCCGCCCAGACGATGCGCCCATCCCGCGCCGCCAATGCGCCATTTTCGATCACACCCAATGGCCCAAGTGTCACCAGTCGCCGCGCGCTGGTCAACAGCCAGTCGGCGACGATCTGCGGCTGCGCGTCAGATGCGCCTCCGGGTTCACTCATAGGCTCACGCATGGGCGCGCCCCAGCTTCTCGCGGATGGCCCGCGCCACATTGGGGGTGACGATACCTTCGAGGTCGCCGTCCAGCCGCGCCACGTCTTTGAGCAGGGTGGAACTGATAAACAGATGCGACAGGGCGGTGACGATCATCAGCGTCTCGATCTCAGGCGCGAGATTGCGGTTCATCAACGCCTGCTGAAACTCAAGCTCGAAGTCAGTGACAGCGCGGAGCCCGCGCACAATCGCCTGGGCGCCGTGTTCGCGCGCCACGGTGACAGTCAGCCCGCTAAACGGCTCGATGCGCACGTTGGTGAGTCCTGCGTGGTCTGCCGCCTCACGCCAGAGCGCTACCCGTTCGTCGAGCGAGAAGAGCAGGTTCTTGTTGGGTGTGGCATAGACCGCGACGATCAGTTCGTCCACCAGCCCTGCTGCGCGTTTGGCGATGTCGAGGTGGCCGCGATGGACCGGATCGAACGAGCCGGGGTAGACAGCTACCAGCCGACGATGTGGACCATCATGCGCCGTCTCACCTGTCGCGCTCTGCACGCCTGGGGAGGCTGCTGAGGGCGCATCTGCATCTGCGCGTCGTTGGGCGTCGTGCTGCACTCCACAGTCTCGCTTTCTCTTTCGCACACTGTGCTGTCGTAGCTTGCCGAAACTGGCGCCGTCAGGCCACCTCGGTTTTATGCTGCATTGTATCAAGCATTGTATCGGGCGAATAGGCAAAATGTCCACTGTCGCACTGTCGCGCACTCATGTATAGTGGGCAAGCGTCTGAAATATGCAGGTGCGGCGGGTCTCTGTCATGGGTCTAGGTGTGGGAGGGTAGCATGCGCAAGGAGCGCAACGACGCACATACGCGGTTGCTGTGGCGCCGAGTGCTGTTGGCGCGACGACAGCGGCGCTATCCCGGCGGCTATGGGCCGAGCGTGTGGCGCACATTGCGCTGATTCTCGGCGCGCTCATGCTGGCGTTCAGTGTCAATTCACCGTGGGTCTCTGCCATACAGCAGTTCCATATGAATGTCTTTTCAGGTACTGACACGTTTCCCATCACGAGCAGGGCGCCACTGCTCCCATTGTCCCTCTTTGCGACACATCCCAATAGATTGCCGCGTCTGCTCTTCGAGTCGGTGATGCTGCTTTCCGCCGGGCTACCATTGCTTGGCGTGGCGTTCGCCGTGCTGTTCACCCAGCCGCTCGGCAGGCGCGCATGGCGCATCACGCTGATCGGCTGTGGACTCTGGCTGGCGATCATCACGCTGCACGTGCTGCACTACCTGATGCTGATCGCGCAGGGCAATGCGTTTGCCACGTCAGCGGAGCCTGGTTTGACCATCACCTACAGCGATGAGCGGGCGATGTGGGGATTGTGGTTGACAGCGGCGGCCCTCATTCCCGCCTGGGCTGGCTTCATCGGCGTCTGGCTATGGCTGCGCAATCGGGCGCCTGCGCGAGTGGCTGCCATTGCCCCCGCAACCTTCCGCTGGCCGTTGGTCAGATGGCTGGCGGCGGGTGCGATGACGCTCGGCTTGGTGCTCTGGGGGCTGGGCTTTCTGGCGCTGCCGTGGGTGACAGTGAATTGCCGCGCCATCCCGCCAATCTCACTCCATCACATCGTTCAGGGCAGTTGCGCCGGACTCGATGCGGGCGATGCGCTGGCGGCGGCGACGCCATTCACATGGCCGACGATCCCCTCACGGTGCTCAACCAGGCGCTTACCGATCCGTTCAACTACTATGCGCTGCTGACGCTCGGCGCGCTGGTGGTGGCCGTCTACGGCTGGCGCAAACGCATCGCCTGGGCGCAGCGTGGTCTGGTGATCGTCTGGCTGCTGCTGGCGACGCTGGTGGCGCTGGTGGCGGCGTGCGGTGCGGGCATCCTGATCGCCAATCCGATTGCGGTCTCGTATCTCGCAACAGTGGGGCAATGGCGCATCAGTCTGGGACTGTATCTCACCTTCGCCGCGCTAGCCCTGCTCGGGGTGGGAACGGGTGTCTGGCTCTTCACCAGCGCCATCGAGCCGGGATCGCTCTTCACCGGCGGCCAGCTGGCAGGGAATGCGGGCGCGTCCAGTGAAACGGCGTTCGATGACGATACCGCTCCAGAGCTTGCGGCGCTGGAGTAGCCAGACATATCTGCCAGCGATACGGGTGCGTGCCACGCGACCCTACATCAATAACCAGAATAATCAGCGCCTCATCCAGTCCCGTTGCGCCAGTTCACGATGCCTTCCTCTTTTGACCACCTGCGATGTATGTTGCGCCCCACTTGATCTTATTTTTTAGGTGTGTTATCATAATTTTTAGCGAGATAAAATTGCACATGAGGGATATGGGGGCCATATGAATGCGGAGCTACGTGAGCTTTCACCACGCGCGGTTGATTGCCTGAAGGTCATCTACAAGCAGCGTGAACGTGGTGAACGTATTAGCACCTCGGCCATGCGCGAACGATTGCAGACCCTGGAGCCGAGCGGCCAACTGAGCGACGCCAGCGTGACCCAACTGTTCAAGTGGCTGGCCGAGCAGGGGTATGTGAGCCATACACCCTATCGCGGTGTCGAACTGACCGAGCGTGGCGAACAGGTGGCTGCCCAGTTGGTGCGCCATCATCGCCTGCTGGAACTCTTTCTGACGCGCTTCATGGGCTATACCTGGGATGAGGTGGATGGCGAGGCCGAGCGGCTGGAACACGCCATCTCGGAACGCTTCGAAGATGCGCTCGATACGCTGCTGGGCCACCCGACCGAGGACCCCCATGGTGACCCGATCCCCAGCAAGACCGGCGAGGTGATCGCCCAGCCAACCCAGCGCCTCTCCGAGCTTCAGCCGGGGCAGGAAGCCGTGATACGTCGGGTGAGCGACGACGACGCCGATATGCTGCGCTATCT
>JBDTAI010000100.1:0-7924 GCA_039924685.1 Ktedonobacterales bacterium | reverse complement strand
TGCCCGGCAGAATCTCGACGAAGGCGCCAAAGTCCACCAGACGGCGCACGACGCCTGTGTAGATTTTGCCAACCTCCACCTCTTCGGTGAGGGCGCGCACAGCCGCAAGAGCGCGTAGCATGCCATCGCCGTTGATCGCCGAGATATGCACCAGGCCATCTTCCTCGATGTCAATCTTCGCGCCTGACTCTTCCTGAATGCGCCGCACCGTCTTGCCGCCCGGCCCAATCACAGCGCCGATCTTTTCAGGATTGATCTTGAGCGACTGGATGCGTGGCGCATACGCCGAAAGCTCCTCACGCGGCTCTGGCAAGACATTGAGCATCTTGTCCATGATGAACATGCGGCCTTCTTTGGCCTGCGCCATCGCCTCGGCCAGCACCTCGGTGGTCAGACCCTTCACCTTGATGTCCATCTGAAGCGCCGTCACACCATCCGCTGTCCCCGCCACCTTGAAGTCCATGTCGCCCATCGCGTCTTCGAGACCCTGGATGTCGGTCAGCACCTTGTAACTATTGCCAATCGCCTCGCCACCAGCCGTGATCAGCCCCATCGCCACACCGGCCACCGGCGCCTTGATCGGCACACCGGCGTCCATCAGCGAAAGTGTGCTGCCACAGACCGATCCCATTGAGGTCGAACCATTGGAACTCAACACATCCGAGACGACGCGGATCGTATAGGGGAACTCGGTCTGTTCGGGGATCACTGCCAGCAGCGCCCGCTCGGCCAGGGCGCCATGCCCGATCTCGCGGCGCCCCGGCGAACGCACATTACGCGCCTCGCCTGTGCTGAACGCGGGGAAGTTGTACTGGTGAATGTAGCGCTTGTCCTCGTTCTCCACCAGCCCGTCGAGATGCTGACCCTCGCCCGGCGAGCCGAGCGTGACCACACTCAACACCTGTGTCTGGCCGCGTGTGAAGATCGCCGAGCCGTGGGTGCGAGGCAGCAGCCCCGTCTCGCAGCTAATCGGGCGGATGTCGGTGGTTCCGCGCCCATCAGGGCGAATGCCCTTGTCGAGAATCTGCTGACGCACAAACTGCTTCATCTCTTTCTCGAAGAAGCCGCTGATCTCTTTGGTGCGGTCGGGGAACTGCTGCGCCATGTTGGTGAGCAGGTCGGCGCGCACGGCGTCGAGCGCGGCCTCACGCTCGGCCTTGTTGGCCTGATTGACGGCGGCCTCGAAGCGCGGGCGCACGAAGTCGGCGACGGCCTTGCTGGCCACCGCGTCTGGCTCTGGCGCGACGAACTGCTGCTTGGGCTTGCCCGCCAGCTTCACCAGATCGTTCTGGATGCGAACCAATTCCTTGATCGCCTCGTGTCCGGCGCGCACGGCGGCGATCATTGTTTCTTCGGGTAGTTCTTTGGCGCCCGCTTCCACCATCATCACTGCCTCGGCGGTTCCAGCCACCACCAGATCGAGCAGGCTATCCTTGAGTTGCGTCTCGGTGGGGTTGATGACGATCTGATCGTCAATATAGCCGACCCGCACAGCCGCCACCGGTCCGGCGAAGGGAATGCTGGAGATCGAGAGCGCCGCCGAGGCCGCTGTAATGCCCAATACATCCGAGTCGTTCTCGCGGTCAGAGGAGAGGACGAAGATCGCCACCTCCACGTCGTTGCGATAGCCCTTCGGGAAGAGCGGACGAAGCGGGCGGTCGGTGAGGCGCGACGCCAGGATCGCGTGTTCCGACGGACGGCCCTCGCGCTTGATGAAGCCGCCGGGAATCTTGCCGACGGCGTAGAGGCGCTCCTCCACGTCTACCGTCAGCGGGAAGAAGTCAATGCCTTCGCGTGGGTTGGAACTGGCCGTCGCGGTTCCCAGCACAACGGTCTCGCCGTAGCGCACCAGCACGGCGCCTCCGGCTTGCTCGGCCACGCGCCCTGTCTCGATGCTGAAGGCGTGTCCGCCGAGCGTGGTTTCTACTGTGTGAATTGCCAATCTGTCCTCCATCCCTGGCCAGAACCTGCGCAAATGCCTGAATTGCTCCGCAACCTGCTCACTTGTCACAGATGGCGCCGAGGGGAAGTCGTGTGAGCCATCGTTGGCTCTACGGGAATCCTGCGTTACCCGCCTACGCTATACGTTGTACCTGCATGCACACCTACACTCGGATGTGGTGAAAGTTTCGGATGCAGCCAAGACAAAGTCCAAGACAAAGTCCAAGACCAAGACAAAGAATGTTCCACAAAACCAGTATTTCAGTAGGTGCGAAGGAGGGGATGCGCTGCTCATTTGCTGGCAGCGCCCCTCCTCAAATCCAAACCCGGAGCCGGTCGAATTAACGGCGCAGACCCAGGCTGGCGATCAGCGCGCGGTAGCGTTCCGGGCTGGTGCGATTGAGATACTTGAGCATGCGGCGGCGCTGACCAATCATCTTCATCATGCCGCGCCGTGAATGGTGATCGTGCTTGTGTTCGCTCAGATGCCCAGTCAAATCCTGGATGCGCCGCGTGAGCAGAGCTACCTGCACTTCGGGCGAGCCGGTATCTTTCTCGTGCGTCTGATGCGCTTCGATGATCTGGGTTTTGGCGTCAGCTTCCAGGGCCATGTGTTGTTTGCCACCACGCATCCTGACTTTTCTCTCGCGCCACCCACAGTCTCAACTGTGGCGCAGCAGGCGCGACGTTTCACGCATCAGGCGCTGGCGGCATCCTCCTTCTGTTGCAAACAGCTGTTGCAGGCTGCGTGCGCCACATCACAATGGATTGTCGGCATACACCGCAGAGATAACAGCAACGATACAAGGTTTTCCACAGATGTGCGCGCACTGCTCATAAAACGCATGTCCGATGCGGGCGTGGCCGATGGCGACATGCGCGGAGGTGATGCGCCCATCACATATGTGGGCGTGATCATACGGATCACTGCGCTGTTTCGTAGGGGAGCCGAGCAGGTCTCATAGCGAGGGGTTCGTCCTGGCTGTGACAGTCTGGCGGATGCGCGTCGCCGGAATTCTTCCCGTGTAGGCGCCGTTCACAGCCAACGCCGGAAGCGTCTGGACGTTCAGCGTCCTGTTCAGGATGCTCCTCGCCGGGTCGAAGGCGCGCAACCCACACAATAGCAAAGCCATCGCATAGGGGTTCCGACAAAGGAGCCGCCACCTCTTGTGCCTGCCCATCACGCCTCTTGGGTTTCATGGGCAAGATCGGCCACAGCCGACGCACAGGCGACGCATGAGTTTCTGTTGGTTCTACGATTCAGCTATTTTATTCTACCATAGCGCGCTGCCCACCGCAACATCACCATGCAGAAAACAAGATGAACGCATCCCAATGGGTTGAGATACGTTCATCCTGCCGAAAACCCATCAGGACATCAGATGCGTTTATGCCCTCTGAGATGGCTCACGACAATCCAACTACACCCTACTCGCCGCCATCCTTCGCGCCTGCGCCGCTTTCCACCGCCCACATGCCCGCCCGGAAGACGGCGACAAGCGTGCCGTCAGGCGCCTCGCCATCAATATCGAGTTCGCGTGAGCCGATCATGAAGTCCACATGCGCGTTGCTGGCATTGACGCCGTGGGCCTCCAGTTCATCGGCGCTCATCTCCGCGCCGCCCGCAATGCAGATGGGGTAGGCGCGTCCAATGGCGACATGGCAGGAGGCATTCTCATCGAAAAGCGTGTTGTAGACCGGCCTGCCAATATTGATGGGTGAATCCGCCGGAACCAGCGCGACCTCACCGAGATAGCGCGATCCCTCATCCGTCTCGATGATGCTTCGTAGCGCCTCTTCGCCCTGGTCGGCGGCGAACTCGACGATGCGCCCGCCCTCCAGCCGCAGCCGGATGCCTTCGATCAGCTGGCCGTTGTAGTTGAGCGGCATCGTGCTGCGGACCGTGCCATGCACGCCGTTGCGCTTGGGCAGACTGAACACCTCCTCAGTGGGGATGTTCGGCACAAAGCGTTCGCTGCCGCCACCGATCCAACAATGCCCCTCCGGCAGTTCGATGGTGAGGTCTGTGCCGGGCGCAGTGTAGCGCAGGCTGCGGAAGTTCATGCCGTTCAGGTACGCTACCCGCGCCGAGAGGCTAGCGAGGTGGTCGCGCCACGCCTGCAACGGGTCGGGGGTGTTGATGCGGGTGGCGCCGAAGATATAGTTCCAGAGCGCCGCCAGCGCCGCCTCGTCGTCAAGCCCAGGGAACGCCTTGCTGGCCCACGACCGGGAGGCGAGGGCGCCGATGCACCACGGATGACGCATGGCGCCCACAGCGGCGGAGAAGTTGGCAGATGCTTTGGCGCTGGCACGCATGCTGAGGGCAATGCGCTGCGGGTCAATCCCCGCAAAGAGGTCCGGGTCGGGCGCATAGAGGGTGAGAAACGCCGCGCCCTGGTCCGACAACTCCTCAAACCACTTAATGCGCCACCTTTGCACGTCGCTCAGCGCCTCATCCGGCGCCAGCGCGAAGCGTGTACGCGCCATCTCGGCGTCGTCCCACTGGGGGTAGACATTGCGGGCGCCCAGTTCGTAGGCGCGGCGCGTCACCTGACGCAGAATCGGAGTAACCTCTTCCACTGGGCTTGCGGGCGCCGACACCACCAGATTCTGCCCTGGCTGAAGGTTCACGCCAAGCTTGAGCAGCAGCGTGATGTAGGCGTCGAGTTGAGCGGCAAAGATCGTTGTGGCGGGCGGGGTGGATGGGGTGGATCGGGTGGATGGGGTGGATCGGGTGGATGGGTCAAATGCGTTCACGTTGAGCAGTCCTCTTCCAGCTTCTCGGTTCAGACGATATGCCGTATGTGATTGCCGCCATTATACACCACCATGCGCGGTGCATCGTACTCTTGCTGGTGTCTGGTTTCACCCTCTGGTGTGTGAAGAAAAACAGGCGCCGGAGCGACATCACATCGTCCGGCGCCTGTGGATTTGTTTATTTGCTTGTGTGCGTTTTAGTTGTTGAGAGAGAGCCTAGTACTCTGGCATGGCCGGAGCGGCTGGCCGTTCCTTCTCAGGAAGGTCAGTGATCAGCGCCTCGGTGGTGAGGATCATCGCGGCGATGCTGGCGGCGTTCTCGAGCGCCGAGCGCGTCACCTTCGCGGCGTCAATGACGCCCGCCTCGACCATATCTTCCGCTTGATTGACGAGCACGTTGAAACCGATGTGCTTGTTATTCTGCTCTTTCTGGGCGCGGCGCACGGTCTGCACGACCACCGCGCCATCCTCGCCCGCATTGGCAGCGATGGTGCGCAGCGGCTCTTCGAGTGCGCGGCGCAGGATCTGCACACCGGTGAGGATGTCGCCTGTGGCCTGCACGCCATCGAGCGCCTCAACGGCGTTGAGCAACGCCACACCGCCACCCGGCACATAGCCCTCTTCGATGGCGGCGCGCGTCGCTGAGAGCGCATCCTCCACGCGGGTCTTGCGGAACTTCAGTTCCACCTCGGTGCCAGCGCCGACCTTGATCAGCCCCACGCCACCGGCCAGCTTCGCCAGACGCTCTTGCAGCTTCTCGCGGTCATAGTCGCTGGTGGTATTCTCGATCTCGGCCTTGATCTGCTTGATGCGCGCCTGAATCTCAGACTGCTCGCCCTTGCCCTCGACGATGGTGGTCTCGTCCTTCGTGGAGATCACGCGGCGCGCCTGACCAAGATCGGCCAGCGAGGCGTTCTCGAGGCGGCGGCCCGTCTCTTCGCTGATCACCTGGCCACCCGTGAGGATCGCGATGTCTTGCAGCATCGCCTTGCGGCGGTCGCCGAAGCCAGGCGCCTTGACGGCCAACACATTGAGGATGCCGCGCAGCTTGTTGACCACCAGCGTCGCCAGCGCCTCGCCGTCCACATCCTCGGCGATGATCACGATGTTGCGGTTGCCGATCTGCGTCAGCTTCTCCAGCGCGGGCAGGATGTCGGCCACGGCGCTGATCTTCTTGTCGGTGATCAGCAGGTAGGCGTCTTCGACCACGGCTTCCATGCGGTCAGAGTTGGTGACGAAGTAGGCGGAGACATAGCCCTTGTCGAGCTGCATGCCCTCGACATACTCGGTCTCGAAGTTGATGCCGCGGCTCTCTTCGACGGTGATCACGCCGTCGCGGCCCACGCGCTCCATCACATCGGCGATCAGGCTGCCAATCTGCGGGTCGGCGGCGGAAACGGTGGCGATCTGGGCGATCTCTTTCTTGCCCTCAACCGGCGTGGCGTTCTGGCGGATGTACTCGACAACCGCCGCGACACCCTTCTCGATGCCCTGGCGCAGTTGCATGGGGTTAGCGCCGGCGGCGAGGTTGCGCAGGCCCTCATTGACGATGGCCTGTGCCAGCACGGTCGCGGTGGTCGTGCCATCACCCGCGACATCGTTGGTCTTGGTCGCCGCTTCCTTCAGCAGTTGGGCGCCCATATTCTCAAAGGGGTCTTCGAGCGAGATTTCTTTGGCGACGGTCACGCCGTCATGTGTGACGGTGGGGGCGCCGAACTTCTTGTCGAGCGCGATATTGCGGCCTTTGGGGCCGAGCGTGGTCTTGACGGCGGTGGCGAGGATATCAATACCCTTCTTCAGCGAACGCCGCGCCTGCTCGTCAAATACAAGCTGTTTAGCCATGTGTGGTGTTAGCTCCTCTGTAGCATCTGGAGACTATTGAAAGCTGTGAACACTGTGTGAACACTGTTGCGCATCATGCGGACGGAGAAGCCTACTTCTCGTCGCCGCTGAGGATCGCCAGGATGTCGGTCTCGCGCAGCACCAGCAAGTCCTGGCCGTCCAGCTTGAACTCAGTGCCGCCATACTTGGCGAAGAGGACGCGGTCGCCCGCCTTCACTTCAAGCTCGGACCGCTTGCCGTTGTCGAGCAGCTTGCCCTTGCCGACGGCGATCACTTCGCCCTCCTGGGGCTTCTCTTTGGCGGTGTCGGGGATGACGATGCCAAAGCTGGTCGTCTCTTCCTTCTGCGCGGGCTTGACGACCACGCGATCACCGACAGGTTGAATAGTTTTGGCCACGGTACTCTCCTCTTGTGTGGAGTTAGGTGTGGAACAGGTTGTGGATTGCCACGATAGCGCCACGGATAGATAGTGTGGAGCAGCAGCCCCACAGGAAACTATGCCACACGCGACGTTAGAGAGGCACTAGCGGTGTGTTAGAAGCCTGTATGAGTTGTGTAAGAAAAGTGTTAGAACGCGGCGTGAAGGACAAAAATATGAGCCAGGGAGGCAACTATCCCTGGCTCATCACTAGCTGAAGGTCTATGCGGGTAGCATGGCGCTAGCCGTTGCGATCCACCTCAAAGTTGTTGAAGGCGGCGTCTACTGTCGTGCCAGTGCCAAAGTTGCTCACTCCCACCTCGCCGCTGGCAAAGGAACTATCGGTGAACTGCCCCACCAGGGTATCATTGACATAGCAGTGGAAGGTAGACCCGCTCATCACCACCTTCAAGATGTTGGACACACCCAGTCCTTGATGAATCGCCGCATTGTTCGTGTAGGGATGCAACAACGATGTGTTTCCACCTTTGTGCAGGAACACCGCCCACGCGCCATCGCCTGAGATGACGAAATCGTAGAAGTTTCCTCGGCTTGCATGCCGTAGAGTCAGCCCATATGGCTCATTGGCAGCCCCGCTGATACGTTTCACTGAGACACGTACCGTGGCGTCACCCGCTGGGCTGGTAAGAGGCGCCAAACACACAGCCCCCTTGACATGGTAACTGCCGTTCTTGAAGGTGCAGTTCGTCCCATCGTCTGCCCATCCGTTGGTGTTCGAGGTAAGCGAGTCCTGGAAGATGATGTTTGATGTGACGCCCGGTGTTGCCGTCGCGCCCGTTGCTGTGGATGAATTGCCACCCGGATGCTGACTGTTGTAGTAAGCCAGCAGACCGAGTGAGCCGACGACCAGCAGCACGGCCACCAGCACGGCCACCAGCACGATGCCGCCGATGACGAAAAAGAGGCCGAGCCGCGAACCCGACTTCGGCGTTGCGCCTGGGGCTG
>JBDTAI010000099.1:0-6683 GCA_039924685.1 Ktedonobacterales bacterium | reverse complement strand
CAGCGGAGATGGCCAGCCCCGGCGCAATCGCGCCCCCTAGAAATGCGCCCTCAGCCGAGACGCAATCGAAGCTGGTGGCTGTGCCAAACTGGATTACAATCGCGGGACCACCATAGAGGCTGTGCGCCGCCAGCGCGCTGATGATGCGGTCGGCGCCAGTCTCCCAGGGGTTGTCGGTCAGCAACGGCACCCCGATGGGCGTTTCATGCGTGACGATGAACGCCTCGCATCCAATGTAGCGCATGGCGAGTTCCTGAAAGACCGGCGTGAGCGCGGGAACGACGCTCGCCATAATCACCGTGCCAATCGCATCGAGCCGCACACCAGCGTGCTGGCAGAGTTGCGCCAGCAGCATTGCATACTCGTCGGTCGTCTTCTCGCGTACCGTCGCGATCCGCCAGCGGGCGCGCAGATCGTTCTCGGAGTCGCGCTCAGTGATCTGACCATGCAGCGGATACAGGCCAAACTTGATGCCCGTATTGCTCACGTCTATTGCCAGCAACAGCGGCACGGCGTCTTCGTTGTCGCCTCGCCCCTGCACTATTTTCTGCTGCTTCACGCGCTTCGTGCTCCTGTTATGCCCAGTGACTTTGTCTTCATTAGCATCTCTGTTCAACCCATATGCGCCCCTGTATTATACCCACGTCATACCCATTTCAGCAGGATATACTATATGCTGATGGCCATTTTGACGGAGGAGAGGCGACAGGAATTGGGGTATACTGCGGCGGGCGGAAAACCGCTCCGCCCATGTTGAATATCGTCCGCCCGGTTGTTCACGATTCAACGAGGAGTTCACCATGAGTAATGCCGACACCGCAACCGCCTTCGCCGCCGCACTGAGCGCCCATGATCCCGACAAAGCCGCCGCGCTGATGACCGACGATTTTACCGCGACAGGTCTCGCGCCCATCACCATGACGAAAGAGATATTTCTGGCGGGCCAGCGCGCCTGGTACGCCGGTTGCCCCGACTGGACGGTAACGCCCGGCGGACTCACCGAGAGTGGCGCTACGGTCAATGGCAAAGTGACCATCACCGGCACGCACACCAGCACGCTCTCGCTGCCCGGCGCGCCGACGCTTCCACCCACCGGCAAACGCCTCACCAGCACTGATGATGCCACCATGACCATTCGTGATGGCAAAGTAGCTGTATTGGCGATCACACAAGGCACACCAACGCTCATGCAGCAACTAGGACTCGAATGACGGTATATCCATGCAGGCAATGAGACATAGTGTGGCGTTGGCCCGATAGGCATGACATACGGAGGCAGGCGTAGCGGATCACGCCTGCCTCGGCGCCTGTCCGGCGCTAGCGTGAGACGTTGAAGCGGAACTCGATGATGTCGCCATCGCGCACGATGTATTCTTTGCCTTCGAGCCGCACCTTGCCATGTTCGCGCGCCGTCTTCATCGAGCCGTTGTCGGCCATCAGGTCGTCATAGTGGACGACCTCAGCGCGAATGAAGCCCCGCTCGAAATCGGTATGGATTTTACCCGCCGCCGTCGGCGCCTTCGAGCCGCGTGTGACGGTCCAGGCGCGCACCTCGTCTTCGCCCGCCGTCAAGAATGAGATCAGGTTGAGCGCCTTGTAGCCCGTCTGGATCACTCTGTCAGCGCCCAGCTTCGGCAGGCCCAACGCCGCCAGGTACTCCGCCGCGTCGTCTTCAGGCAGTTCGCCCAACTCGGCCTCCAGCTTGGCGGAGACCGCCACGATCTCGGCATGTTCCTGGCGGGCATAATCGCGCGCGGCGGCCACACAGGCCAGTTCACCCTGCGCCGTCTCTGCGCCTGCATCGCCATCAATGCCTTCGAGCAGCGCGGCGGCCCCGCCCAGCGCATCCTCCCCAACGTTGACGACATAAAATCGCGGCTTGACCGTCAGCAAAAACAGTTCGCGCAGGATGCCCTCTTCAATTGAATTGAAGGTCAGTTCCGAGACGGGCCGACCCTCGTTGAGATGGTCGCGCAGCCGCTTGAGGAAGTCCACTTCCTCGATGATCTTCTTGTCGCCCGTCTTGGCTTTGCGACTGGTGGACTCGAGGCGCTTCTCAACACTTGCAAGATCAGTCAGGGCGAGTTCGGTGATCAGGTCGTCAAGGTCGCGCCGCGCATTGATACTGCCCGCCGGATGGGGCGCCTGGGGATTGTCGAAGCAGCGCACCACCACGGCCAGCGCGTCGGCGTTGCGGATATGACCGATGAACTCGGCGCTCAGCCCCTCATGTTTCGCGTTCTCGGTGGCCTGGCTCGCCTGCCCCAACCCGGCCACATCCACAAACTCAATGGTAGTGGGTGTCAGCTTGCGCGGTGAATAAATCTCCGCAAGACGGTTGAGACGTTCGTCTGGCACCTGCACGACGGCGCGGTTGGCCTGCACCGTGCTGGTGGGGTAGGCGGAGACCTCTGCGCCCGCGCGCGTCAATGCGTTGAAAAGGGTGGTCTTGCCAGAGAGGGGAAGACCAATGATGCCGACCGTCAGTGCCATGCGTCGCGCTCCGCTTCTGCTGTGTGCTATTTCACGACCGCGCCCGTCCAGCGCCAGTCCGTATCGAAACGATCAGGGCATATCAGAGGATAAACCAACGTAGTATATCACGTTGGGCCGTCTCTTTTCGCAGCACACTATGCGATGACAACAAAGCGACTCCCCTATCCGCAACGTCGCGGGTAGGGGAGCTACAGCAGATTGACGGGATTGATGCGTGTGGCTCACTCGCCACTATTCTCGGCAAGTGGTGAGAGACGCGCTCCTGGCGTCGAGGACGAGACTGATACTTCGGCCACTGGTCGTTCTCCTACGGCTGGGGTGGATGCCTTATCTGGCAGCGCTTCTCCAACTAACTCCTCGCGGCTGCTTGGCTCGTCAGTCTGCCCTTCACTTTCTGCGCTTTCTGTGCTCTCTGCGGGTTGCGACGCCTGCGGGGCTGGAGGATATGACAGCGATCTCGCTGGCGTCACAATACGCGGCTTGGTGGTATCTTCTACTCCTGCTGTGTCATCAGTTGGTGTATCGTCAGCAGGCTCCGGCGCAATCTCGCTGATCGGTGGCAACTCTTGCGGCGGGATATAGGTCGCCGCTGATGTATCGGCCTCCATATCCGGCTGATCGCTTGACTGTGCGGAAGGGGCGCCTGGCGCAACGGGCGATTGCTGGTCGGTCGGCGCGGTGAGGGCGCTAAGATCAACGGCGGGAACCTCTGTGCCGGTCAGCGCGGGTCCGCCAGTGGCTGCGCGCCAGCTTGTTGCGCTCCAGAGTTGCGCCTCGTCGAGCCGCCCGAAGGTGGAGGGTGGATTGGAATTGGGGTTCGGGTTGGCGCGAGGACTGGTAAACGCACTGGCGCCCGGCGCTGGCTGGCCGTCGTGCACCGGCTGCAAGCGTGGCGCTGGGCCGATCCCCGTTGGCGGAACGGGCATGTGCCAGGCGCTGGCGTTGAGGTCGCTGTCGAGGCGCGGATGCACAGGCATATCGCCGGTCGCATAACCCGCCTGATCGCGCTGCGCGTTGTCGTAATCACCAGTGGGGGGAGCCACAGGCTCAGGAGCGCCGGTGATACGTGAGAGGGGCGCCGAACTGCCAACCGTCTCGAGCGCGATATGGTGGCGCGTCTCACTCAGCATCTGCGTGATCTCCGGGCGCTGGCGCAGGTTGGGATTGGGGATGCGATCCCAGATACGCATTGCGTCGTCAAGCTCGTTGGCGCGATAGCAGTAATAGCCGAGCAGTGATCGTGCGTCGAAGACCCCCATGCGCTGCCACAGCGAGAGCCGCTCGTTCGGCTCTTGCAGCGCATCCTCGGTCACATTGGTCACGTCCACACGACCATAGAGGTTGCGCCCGAAGAGACGGAACGGGGCGCCATAGTAGAGCGCCAGATAGCGTGGCGCATTGGGCGCGTTCTTCTGAGTGGGCGTGAGGCCGATGAAGAAGGTGCGCGTCCACGGTCCCGCCTGCCAGATGGCGACCAGTATGGCCAACCCGGCCAGACGCGCCAGATAGCGTTCCCAGGTGAAGGGCGCCACCACACTGGCGATGCCCAGCAACCCCAGGCCCGCACCCAGCAGCCATGCGCCATACACCAGCCGCTTGCGGTCTACACTCAGCAGATCATAGTGATGGTGCATCGGCGTCGCCAGAAACGGTAGCGGCAACTCGGTATGCGGGAAGCCGCGCCCGCTCTGATAGCGTTCAAGGAAGAGGAAGTAGCGGAAGAAGCGCACCAGGATACGCGCCGAGACCAGCGCCGAGACGCCCTCCAGCACAAAGGCGCCGCCGATGATGATCAGCAGCAGTTCCAGGCGGGTGACGATAGCGACCAGCGCCAGCAGGCCACCGAGCGCCAATGAGCCGGTATCGCCCATGATCAGCTTCGCGCGGCGTTTGCCTTTGGGGGTGGCGCCGCCGCGCCATGATGAGGGCCAGTTGAACGGCAGAAAGCCCGCCGTCGCGCCCGCCAGCGCCAGCAGCGCGATCACCATTGGCCAGAGATAGGCGCCACCCTGATCCAGCAGGATCACAGCGTAGGCGAGTCCCGCGCTGAGGAGCAGGCCACCACCGAGACCGTCCATGCCATCGGCGAAATCCACCGCCAGCGCGGCGGAACTTGTGACGATCACGCTCAGCAGCAGGAAGAAGGCGATCCAGGCGAAATGGGCATGAACCAGCAGAGGACCAAGCAGTGGAAGCTGGACGTAGGGTGAATAGGCAATCCGCGCCGAGAGCGGCGCCTCGATCACGAACCTGTTGAGCGCGATAGCGGCGGCCAGCGAGACCAGCACCACGCCGATCCCCTTTTGCCGCTCGGTGATGCCTTCACCATAATAGACCTTGCGGGCATCGTCGAGGAAACCGATCAACCCGAAGCCCAGCATCGCCAGCATCAGGATACTCAATAATTCCCAACTCTGGGTGTTCAGGCCGATGAAGAAACCCGCAGCCACACTGGCAATGACGACAGCCGCCAGCATCGCCGCGCCGCCCACCAGCGGCAGTTCGCTCGAACGCACGCGCACCGGACGCCGCAGCCGACTTTTCGCGTTGTCAGGCACGATGACCTGCAATTCACTGTTGCCGCCAGACTGATCGGGCCTGAAGTCACCCACCTTGCGCTCGCCGCTGCGGAACCAGGGGAAAAGCTGTAGCGCCACCCCACAGGCAATGGCGCTCACCAGCAGCGCCGCCACAAACGCCCCAAGCAGCATACTGATCATCGCGTTCCCCTGCTCTGCTCTGCCTTGCCCTGCCGCATGCCGTCGCGGGCCACACCAAAACGCTCCCTGCGACGCCGTTCCTGACAGCCTTTACACAGTTTCTACACAGTTTCTACACAGTCTCTACATGGTCTCTACAGATCATGATAAACCATCTACACCATCAGGCAACATCACACAGTACAACGGGGCCGTTTCCAGCGCGGTAACGACCGGTGGGACCGTCGCATGGGCGCCGAACCTCACACTGCCCCACCGCCTTGCAGGAGCAGGATGATCGGGACGGAGGCGCGTGGCCATTCAGGCGAGCGCGGTGTAGCCACGCTTGGCCAGCTCTTCGCGGGCCACCTGACGATCATCCCAGGGCAGCTTCTCGCGCCCGATGATGATGCTCTGCTCGTGACCCTTGCCCGCCAGCAGCACCGTATCACCCGGCTGCGCAACGGCAAATGCAGCGGCGATTCCCTCACGCCGTCCGACAACACAGATATACTGCTCGCACTCCTTCGCGCCAGTCGCCTCGGCGCCCACTGCGATCTCTTGCAGGATGGATGCCGCGTCCTCTTCGCGGGGGTCTTCATCGGTAATCACCGCAAAGTCGGCGAACCGCGCCGCCACCGCCCCCATCTGCGGACGCTTCACCCGGTCGCGGTCTCCAGCCGAGCCAAAGACGGCGATCAGCCGCCCCTGTGTCAGTGGGCGCAACACCTGTAGCACCTTTTCGAGACTTTCGGCAGTATGGGCATAGTCTACCACGACCATGAATGGTTGCCCCATCGCTATGCGCTCCATGCGCCCCGACACACCGGGGAAGGTCGCCAGCGCGTGGGCCATCGTCTCAGGCGCCACACCATTGAGATAGCCGACCGCGAGAGCCGCCAGCGCGTTCGAGACGTTGTAGCTTGCGACTAACGACGTTTCCACCGCGAAGGCGCGACCATCCGGTAGATGCACGGTGTAGCGTGAGCCATCGGCGCCAAGATCGAGTTGATCAGCCCATATGTCGGCGGGCTGCTGGAAGCCATAGCTCAGGATTGGCGCCCGGCAGAAGCCGCGCAGATAGTCGAATGTGCTGTCGTCGGCGTTCAGCACGCAGGCGCGTGGTGGCTGTGTGAGCAGTGGCTTCGCATGCGTGGGGTCCACCGCCTCGAAGAGCATCGCTTTGGCCCGCCAGTAGGCATCTTTGGTTTTGTGGAGCTCCAGATGCTCTGAGGTGATGTTGGTGACGACGGCAATGTCGTAGGCGATGCCCTGCACACGATACAGCGCCAGCCCGCTCGATGTCGTCTCGACGATGGCGGTGTCCATGTCTGCATCAGCCATACGCCGAAGCAGTTGCTGTGTGTCGGGCGCTTCGAGTGATGTGAAGCGGCTGTTGTTCTGCCAGCGGGTCGCGCCGATCTTGAAGTCTACGGTACTCATCAGGCCGACACGCTTGCCGCCAGCGGTAAGAATCGCGTCAATCAG
>JBDTAI010000098.1:0-8178 GCA_039924685.1 Ktedonobacterales bacterium | reverse complement strand
GTTTGGCGCTGGCGGCGCCACGCACGGTGGGCAGATCGGCGCTATCGAGCGGACGCGCAATGCCAAAGTCGCTCAGAAGCAGCCGCCCGTCGGGGTGCAGCAACAAGTTCGACGGCTTGACATCGCGGTGGACGATGCCATGTTCATGCGCGTAATCGAGCGCGGCGGCGGTCTGCTCCACATACGAGACGACCCGCTGGATTGGCAACTGCCCGTTGCGCGCCAACAGGTCCGCCAACGAGCCATCGGCGAGGTAGGGCATCACCAGATAGGCAATGTCGTCTTCCTCACCGAACTCGTAGATCGGGATGATGTTGGCGTGATCGAGCGCGGCGGTGGCGTCAGCCTCGCGGCGAAAACGTGCGAGAAAGACCGGCCAGTTCTGCGCGTCGGCGCTCAACTGACGGCGTAGCACTTTCACAGCCACCTGTCGGCGCGGGCGTTCCTGGCGGGCAAGATAGACCGCGCCCATCCCGCCAGCGCCAAGAGCGCGTTCGAGTGTGCAAGAGCCGAGTCGGGCGCCAATCAGCGTATCTGGTCGCCGTATGTCACTCACGAATGTCACTCACAGTTGCTAAAGCGTTTCTACTGGCGTGGCGCAAGCTCAAATCCGCTTCTCGACATTCTCGATCACGGACTCGATCACTTTGGCGGGGGCTGCCATCTCGCCCTTCACGTCCTTCTCAAGCCCCTGCACAGTCTCCACCAGCAGGCGCACCACCGCAAAAACCAGCACGGTGAGTCCGGCGGCGTAGCCGATGGCAAGCCCCATCACAATGGCGGCGATGTCCGTGAGCAGCGATGGTGGGAAGTGAAGGCCGCCCTCGAAATAGCCGACAGCCTCGACGATCAGCGCGGCGATGACAAAGCCAATCAGGAACCAGAGGATGATTTGTCCGAGTGCGCGCCAGAAGCCGCGCCAGAGATGCCCAAGAATGCCTGCTGTCATAGGAGTTGCTCCCCTCATGAACGTCTGGAAGACAAACACACGATGATGCCGTTGTGGATTGTGTACCAGCGCCTCGACCACCCAACCATCTCATCAGCCGGGTATGGCAAGGCTGCGCCCAGTGTAGCACGTCCGGGGCGCCCTACGCTACATTCTCATACGCTGGTCCTGCCTGGCGGGTGATGGGAAACGTTCTCGGCCCTGAAGTTGTTTGACAACTCCATTGGCTACTCGTTGCACCTGTTGGTTCGTGGCCTGAAGGTCACAGGTAATCCTGCATGGCGTCCTGGTCAGTACCCGACCAAGCTGTCAAACACCATACAGGCCGGAGCAGGGGCGACAGAGCGGACTGAAGTCCGCAGAGAGTCTCGCTACGCCAGCCAGCCAGCCAGCGCCATAGGGTATACTGAATGGTATTCTATCGCTATCAACTACTATCAGGCGCCGCCTTTTCTGGCGCGATGATCGTATAAGATAGAGATTGCGTGAATTGTGTGACGGTGGCTGCCCGATAGCAGCGCCGTCAATCCCATAGATAGTCTGGATAGTCGCCGCAGGAGGCGCATACGCATGTTTGAAAGTCTTTCCCAGCGGCTCGATAGCGTCTTCGAGCGGCTGCGCGGCAAGGGCAAGATCACCGAGAAGGACGTGACCGAGGCGATGCGCGAGGTGCGCCAGGCGTTGCTCGAAGCCGACGTCAACTTCAAGCTGGTCAAGCAGTTCGTTGCGCGTGTGCAGGAGCGCGCCGTCGGCCAGGATGTGCTGGAAAGCCTCTCGCCCGCCCAGATGGTGATTGGCATCGTCTACGAAGAGTTGACGAAGATGCTGGGCGGCGAGGATGGCGCACAGGCCGCCAAAATCCAGTTCGCGGGCGCCCCACCGACGATTCTGATGATGGTTGGCCTGCAAGGTTCAGGTAAGACGACGCACACCGCCAAGCTCGCCGCCTACTTCCGCAAGAACGGCCAGAAGCCGGGCATGGTGGCAGCTGATATGCAGCGCCCGGCCGCCGTGCAGCAGTTGCAGCAGCTTGGCCGTCAACTCGACATCCCCGTTTACTCTGAGCCAGCGGGCGCAAAGCCAGTGGACATCTGCCAGCATGCCGTACGCTGGGCGCGCGAACAGGCGATCACGCTGCTGATCCTCGACACAGCAGGCCGCCTGCACATTGACCAGGACTTGATGGACGAGGTGGCCGCCATTCGCCGGACGACGCAGCCAAACGAGGCGCTGCTGGTGGTGGACGCGATGACCGGTCAGGACGCCGTGCGTGTGGCCGATGAGTTCAACAAGCAGGTGGGCCTGACAGGGCTGATCCTCACCAAGATGGATGGCGATGCGCGTGGTGGCGCGGCGCTCTCGGTGCGTGAGGTGACGGGCGTGCCGATCAAGTTTCTGGGGACGGGCGAGAAGACTGATGCGCTCGAACCCTTCTACCCGGAGCGACTGGCGCAGCGCATTCTCGGCATGGGCGATGTGCTCTCACTGATCGAGAAGGCCCGCGAGCAGATTGACGAGAAGCAGGCGCTGAAGCTCCAGAAGAAGATGGCCAACTCCACCTTTGACCTTGCCGACTTCCTCAGTCAGATGCAGACGGTGCGCAACATGGGGCCGATGACGCAACTGTTGGAGATGATCCCCGGCATGGGCAAGGCGATGAGTGATCCCAGCGTCAAAGAGGCGCTCGAAGGCGACCAGATGAAGCAGGCCGAGGCGATCATCCTCTCGATGACGCTGGAGGAGCGCCACAACCCCGACATCATCAATGGCAGCCGCAAGCGCCGCATTGCCAAAGGTTGCGGGCTGAGCGTGGAGGATGTCAACCAACTGCTCAAGTCGTTCAAACAGACGCAGCAGATGATGAAGCAGGTGATGGGGATGCAGAAGAACCCCAAGGGCATGCGGGCGTTGCGCCGTTCGATGGGCGCCCTGGGTGGCGGCCTGCCCGGTGGCCTCGGCGGCGGCGGTGGTCTGCCGTTCGGAATGTAGTCGGCGGGCGGGTAAACCCGCGCCTGAAGTCCTGGCGGAGCGAAGCCTGCCTCCGCAGCCTGTGGGGCGGGACAGACGGCGAATAGCAAGCGCAGCGTGCAGTATATACGTGTAGGGGCGTCGGGTGGGGTTACGCCCATCGTGCCTGGGGCTGATTTCCCATTCGCCAATCGGCGCCGCTATCCACTCCACCGCCCGCCTGCGCGGGCTTCGCGTTGCCCCAGCAACTTCAGTCGCCCGCCTGGCGCAATCATCAGTGTTTCCTATCACCCTTCCAGCCTCCCCTTGCAACCGCTATACTGCGTACTACCAGCGCGCAGCCAGCGGATCGCCAGCGGGAGGCTGCACTGTATGCGCGTCTGCTGCCTGTATATCCTGTGTATGGCATAGGTATCATTCCTGTTACTCTGGTAGGCTAGCGGACGTGTTACTTTCAGAGATGAAGTGGCGGGATGAGGAGAGGACTTTAGTCCTTCTGTCGTGGCGTGCTCCGGCATTGAAATGCCGGGAGCCTGCATTGTTGGGGTGTTGAGGAGGGTTGGCCGTGAGGAACGGACAGACTGTGGGGGCGCATCGCCAGCGGCGCGGCTGGGTGGCGCTGTGGACAGTGATCGCAAGTGTGGCCATCGCCAGTATGATCCTGGCGGGCTGCGGTACGGACCCGAATCAGGGGCAGGCGCAACAGAATCAGGCCAAGCTCGACCACGAACTGCATCACGCCAAGAGTGAACTGGGCATCCCCGAAAGCATGCTCAAGCCGATTGAGACGCAGGAACAGAGCGTTGCGTCGGGCGCGGGCGGCTGGAACTATAGCTACAAAGACGCCTCCTATCACTACCAGTTGCTCTATACACAGTTAGTCGGCATCGAGCAGACGGCAGGGCAAACCCTGAAACAGCAAGCGTCCGCCGACATCGCCGCCTTCACCAACGCCCTCAACGCCCGTCGCAGCCAGGGCTTCAAGCAGATTGACGCCTATCAGGGGCGGCTCCAGCAGGTGATCGGCGACTACAACAACGCCCAGATGCCCGGCGACTTCGCCAAAGTGGACGCCGAGGCCCGCGCCAACACCGAGGCGCTCAACGCCCTCTGGCCCGCCTACCAGAAACTGCAAGCCTTCCAGCAGGTGTTGCTGGCGCTGCGCAACGCCGGTCTCAACTCCGCGCTCAGCCAGGTCGAATATCAGCAGGACGTAGACGCCTTCCGCAACGCCTCCTCCGCCGACCGCTACCAGAAGCTCGTCGGCGTGATTGATGGGCAGATCAACCAACTCGTCGCCGATCAGGCCGAGGCGCTGCCTTATGTGGGTAACGCGCTGCTCAGTGTCTTCCAGGCGCGCATCCAGTTGCTCAAGCAGTATGGCGACACGACCGACGCGGCCACCTTCCAGCAGCAATACACGCAGGATACGCGGGAACTGGCGCAGGCGCACTCGCTCGCCGATTACCTGACGCTCTCGCAGCAGATCAACAAGCAGAGCGATGGGATGTCACTTCCACTGATCCGCGCTCAGGCCCACTATGACTTCAATGCGCTGGCCAAGCTGGTCACCTATGCCAACACCAAGACGATGACCAACCCCTATGACGGCACGCAGTATCCCCTAGCGTACGAATACGCCGACTACTATAACGGCATCGGCGACGCACAAAGTCGGCTGGCCTATGCCGATTCTGTCAACTCGATTTACTCCTACGCCTACGCCGACGACGATATCAACATCCTGACCACCAACTTGCGGGCGTTGCTCGACGATTACGGCGATAGCACACCTCACTATCTGCCACACCAGACCGATCTGCAATTGATGAGGCAATATGGTGTGATGCAGGGCAAGACCATCGTAGTCTCTCTGCGCGAGCAGACAGCGCGCTTCTATGAGAACGGCAAGCTGGTCTACTGGTCGTTTGTGACGACGGGCCGCCCGGAGAAGCCCTCGGTGCCCGGCCTGCACTATGCGCTGCTGAAGCTCCAGCACACCATGTTCACCTCGCCGGAGCCGAAGGGATCTCCGTTGTGGTATGCCCCGACGCCGATCAACTTCGCCATCGAGTATTCGCTCGGCGGCTTCTTCCTGCATGACGCCTGGTGGCGCGCGGAATTTGGCCCCTACACCAATCTGCCCCACTATGATCCGGCGGCGTTCAACGGTGGCTCTCACGGCTGCATCAACTTCCCGCTGAACAACATGGCCTGGGTCTACAACTGGACACCGGATAGCTCGCCAATCATCGTGTATTAGAGCAACTTTCAGATTGGTTGAGCAGATAGGGGGTATCCCGCATGGGCGAACCACGCCGCCGCATCTGCAGGGGTAATGGCCGCGACCGCCAACCGCACCGCCTCGTGCAGCGTTTCCTGCGTCCGGGCGCCCAGACCGCGCAGGATGGCCTTAAGCTTGGAGAACGCCTGCTCGATGGGGTGAAGTCGGGCGAGTACGGCGGCAGGAAGAGCAGGTCGCAGCCGCGCGCCACCAGCGCCTCCCGAATGCTGGCGGCTTTATGCGCGCTCAGAGTATCGAGCACGACGATCTGTCCTGGCCGGAGCCGTGGGACCACCTGCTCGCGGATATACCACGCAAAGGTTTCCGTGGTCATCGCCCTCTCGACGAGCAGCCAGGGTTCCTGCAACCCCTCAGGGGTGAGCGCCGCGACCAGCGTGGTGTTCTTGCCGTGGTTGCGCGGGACCGTTCCCGTGGCGCGCTGGTCGTGGGGCGCCCAGCCGTACAGGCGGGTCAGCGAGGTGTGCGTCCCGCTTTCGTCCACGAAGACGACCTGCTGCGGGTCATGGGTCGCCACCGCGTCGCGCCAGGCCACGCGCGCCTGTTCGTCGCGTTCGCTGGCGGCCACCGTCTTTTTTTATGCGTCCAGCCCTGCGTCCAGCCGAGTCGGCGAATGGCGCGCCACATGGTGGCCTCACTCAGTTCCTGCCCAGACTGTTCCGCCCACCAGGCGCAGTGTTCCCGTACGGTGGCATCGGGAGCCGCCGCGAGCCGGGCACGCAGCACCGCAACCTGCTCATCACTGATCGCGCGTGGGCGCCCAGGAATGGGCTTGCGCTCCAGCGAACCGGTCGCGCGCTGCTGCACGACCGCGCGTTTGACGGTCGTCACCGCCACTCCAAAGCGGCGCGCGGCTTCTCGCATGGGCTGACCGTCGGCCACCGCGCGCACCACACGTTCTTTCAGGTCGGTCGAATAGGCTCGCATAGGCGGTTCCCCCGCACACTTCATGCCTGCCTCCGCTTTTTGCAAGTTGCTCTAGGCATCAGTCCCTGCCTGAATAATACATAGGTGCCAACTACCCCAGCATCTGCGGTAGTGGCGCCTATTGTTTATGCTGTCAGATGTATCATGCTATGGATGTTTGTCTCATGAAGTTGATCACCACCTGGGCCAATTCCTCGCCCTTATCCTCCTGCAGGAAGTGACCAGCGCCAGGGATACTGGTGTGCGGCTGGCCCTGCGCGCCGGGGATCAGTTCGATGAACTGACGCTCGCCACCATGTGTGATCGGGTCGCCATCGCTAAAGGCGCAGAGGAACGGCTTCTGCCACTGGCGCAACATGGCCCAGGCGCGGCGGTTCGACTCAGCGGCGGGATCATCCGGCGTGGTGGGAACAAGCAGCGGGAACTGGCGGGCGCCCACCAGATAGCTGTCATCCGGGAAGGGCGCATCGTAGGCGGCGATCACCTCTGGCGCCGGCTCGCTCTTGCAGCCCATACGCACGATAACGCCCGCCTGAAAGATCGGTGATTCCTGCGAGGAACGCTGCCATCGCTCGAAGGCGCGGCCCATGCGTTGATCGCCGGTCGGCAAGCCGGTGTTAGCGGCGACCACACGCGCAAATCGTTCGCCCTGCTCCGCTACCAGCCGCAAGCCGATCAAGCCGCCCCAGTCCTGCGCCACCAGCGTCGCGCGATGCAGATCGAGCGTGGTGAGCAGGCCGCCCGTCCAGTCCACATGCCGCTGATAGGTGTAGTCCGCGCGGTTGGCGGGCTTATCCGACCTGCCGAAGCCAACCAGATCGGGTGCGATCACGCGATACCCCGCTGCTGTGAAGAGCGGAATCATCCTGCGATAGAGATACGACCACGACGGCTCACCATGCAGCAGCAGCAGCGGCTCGCCGTCACGCGGTCCCTCGTCAACGTAGTGGATGCGCAGGCCATCCACTGTGACATAGTGCGGCGCGAAGGGATAGCCAGGCAGACGCTCGAAGCGTTCGTCGGGTGTGCGCAGGATGGTTGGCGTATCCACTGACTCTCCTTCTGCACATCCGCCCAACCCGGCGGGCGACACTTGGTTAGATGTGGACGATGCGGCTGCTGTTCGAGGTGTGGCTGTCGTCGGACGAGCCGGAGCCGCGCGCGCGATCCGCGTTGTTGGCGTCGTCATCCATATAGTTCCAGCCGCGATTGACGCCGTCGTTATAATAGTTCCAGTGTCCGCGCCGGTAGCGACGATTGCCGTTGCGCCTGCCCCACATGCCGAAGCCCAGCATCGGCCCCAGCCAGAAGAGCGCGAAGATCAGCCAGATGTGGCCAGTGACGATGGCTGCGACGACGATAGCGCCAAGAATAATCATAGGAACCACCGCCATCATCGGCGTGAATCGGTTGGGGTCGCGCACGGCTAGCGTCTGTGGCTGTGGCTGCTGTGCCACAGCTCGGCTGGCCTTCCCGGCGCCCGCTTTCACATGCTCCTCGATGTAGCGATCAACGAGTGTATGGTCCATCTCTGGGCCAAGCTCACGGCTGGCGGCCAGTGTCGCCATCAACTCTTTGCGGGCCTCTTCCTCTTGAATGGGAGAGAGCTGCTTGTCTTTCCCCGCCATGTGTTCTTGCCTCTCTACGTGGCGCTGTGTCTGCGCCCCCATATGCAACGTGTGCGTATCGGTCACTTGCGCGTATGCCGCCAGCGCACCAATGCAGTCCCGAATATGTATTCGTCTCTGTGCTACACACTGTAGCGCATTCTGGCGCGTTGCGCATCGGTCGAAGGACAGATTCTGCACTGATGTACGTATGACTTCTGGCATGGTTGGAACATAACACATTTTCTTTGACATATTGCGATGTATCGTGATGTATCGAAATGTAGCAGCGCGAAGATGAGGGCGTGAGGGCGTGACTGTTCAAGGGGTGGTAGAAACGAGGGGGCATTGTGCGGCGGCGGGACCAGGGCAAGGTAAGGGTGCGGTGCGTCAGCGGGTTAGGCCAACACCTCCGCGAGGGCGGC
>JBDTAI010000097.1:0-4990 GCA_039924685.1 Ktedonobacterales bacterium | reverse complement strand
GAATGCCAGTGAAGTAGCGACCCGACGCCTCATCTGACAGCAGTGTGGTGGCGAGATGTTTAGAAGTTGTGCAGATTCTGTGAGAAACATGAGAACAGAGAGTGAAAGGATGGAGAGGCGATGCGACTGGCGACGTTTCGGGATGCGGTTGGCGTGCAACTTGGCGTGGTGCGCGGCGAAGGGATCGTCCACTTGCCACGGGCGGCGGCGCGAACCGGGCAATCTGGAGCCACAGCGGACGATGCGACCCTTCGCGATATGCTGGCGCTGATTGACGCTGGCCCGGCGGCGCTGGCCCATGTGCGTGAGCTGGCCGATACCGCGCCTGCCGGGGCGATGCTGCCACTCAGCAGCGTCACACTGCTGGCGCCGATACCGCGTCCGCGCCGCAACATCTTCTGCATTGGGCGCAACTACGCCGAACATGCCGCCGAATCGCTGCGCGCGCAGGGCCAGCAGGCGCCTGCCGGAGCGCCGCGCCCCAATTTCTTCACCAAAGCGACGACCACGGTGAGCGGTCCCTATGATGACATCCCCTTCGATGCCAGTGTCTCGGCGCAGATGGACTGGGAGGTGGAGTTGGGCGTCATCGTTGGGCGCAGCGGGCGGCATATTGCGAAGGAGCAGGCGCTCGAGCACGTCTGGGGCTATCTGGTCCTCAACGATGTCAGCGCCCGCGACCTCCAGCACGCGCCGGGTGTGCAGTGGTTCCTCGGCAAGAGCCTGGATGGCTCCTGCCCGACTGGTCCCTGGATCGTGACGGCGGATGAACTGCCCAACCCACAGACACTGCGCCTGTCGCTGAGGGTCAATGGCGAACTGAAGCAGGACGATACGACAGCCCACATGATCTTCGACGTAGCGACGCAGATCGCGGCGCTCTCGCACTCGTTGACGCTGGAGGCGGGCGACATGCTGGCGACCGGCACACCGTCGGGGGTGGGCTTTGCGCGCACGCCGCCGGAGTTCCTCGCGCCAGGTGATGTGATGGAGTCCGCCATCGAAGGGATCAGCGCGCTACGCAATCGTGTGGTGGACGTGAAAGGGCAAGGCTGAGACCGCCAGTACAGGAAATTTGCGTATGGTACTGGACGTTTGAGGCGCAACATAATACGATGCGAGAACGTAGAACTCGTAACGTCTTGTGACATTTCGTGACAGTGACATTATGGTAGACGGCTGTGCGCTGACGACCACGACCATTAGACGACCCGACCGACCTTCGTTCCTTCTGTCTCATCATCCTGTCGGTTTCCTGTCGGCGCCGCCCTTGTCGCCCGCCACCATCATGGCGGGCAGGAGGTCATCCTGCTATGCCATCCACCTACAAAGACAGCACAGAGAACGCAGCGCACGTCAACGTGGCGGCGACCGAGAAGCCCAGCCCTATCTCGATGCTGATCCACCTGCCCAAAACATTCTCGCTGATCGGGGCGATGATGCGTGACGCACGTGTCAAGGGTTTCCCCAAATTCATGTTTGTCAGCAGCCTCGGCGTCCTGTTGCTTGCGCTGATCTTTCCAGAAATTTTTGCCGATGCGTCGGCATTGCTCGTGCCGTTCTTCGGCCCTGTCTTTGATGCCATCGGCATTCCGACGGAGGGCGCGATAGACTGGCTGGCCATTGGTGTTGCCGCCTACAATCTCTTCAAGCTGTTCCCCTCCGAGGTAGTAGGCGAGCACTACGACCAGATTTTCCATCATGGCAAACATATGGTTGACAGCAACATTGTAGACTCGGACAGCTAGGACTCCTCACCGCTGGACCTCACCTACAAAACGCCCCTCTCCTGCTCAGGAGAGGGGCGTTTTGTAGGTGATAGCAGCCTTTCAAGGTCACCATATCGTTGTATAGGGGCGTCCGCCAGCCGCCCCCAATATCATGTGCGGCATGAACCAGGATAATGGCGGTAGCATAACAAATTACCTCCAAGCAAGCGCCAAACGGAGAATCAGCGCTATACTGATCTGTGTATGCTCATACCACGCTGATGCTATCCCAGGCGCAAACGAAACAGCGGACTTCAGTCCGCCGCCCCTCGTCCGTGCTCCGGCATTTCAGGGCCGAGAGTAGGGGCATCAAGCGAAATCGAGGCCAGTGCCATGTCATATACGACTTCCTATCCATCCAACCCTGCCGACCTGACCAACCTCCCGACGACTTGGCAGCGACAGGCCACTACACAGCCGCTGACCTATCGTGAGGCGCTGGCCTGGCTCTATGCCTTCAGCGATACTGAACGCACTGGCGCCTTCGTCCGCGACCGCGAAGACAATCTGCGACGCGAGCGGACACTGTTGGAGCGGCTTGGCGATCCGCAGCTTGCCTACGGCGTGATCCATATCGCTGGCACCAAAGGCAAAGGCTCAACTGCTGCGATCCTCACCGCGATCCTCGCCGCATCGGGCGTTCGCACCGGCATGTATAGCCAGCCTGACCTGCATACCTTCCGCGAGCGCATCCGCATAGACGGCGCGGTGATCGGCGAGGACGAAGTGGCACGGCTTACCAGTGACATGCAGCAGGCCATGACGCGGCTCGATCCATCGCTGGGAGCGTATATCACCTACGAGGTGACGACGGCGCTGGCGTTTCTGGCGCTGCGCGAGGCGAACGTGGATCAGGCGGTGATCGAGGTTGGCCTGGGGGGGCGGCTCGACGCCACCAACGTCGTGCAGCCGGAGGTTTGCGTCATCACCAGCATCAGCTACGACCATATGGCTGTACTGGGCGACACGCTGGGCGCTATCGCCTGGGAGAAGGCGGGCATCATCAAGCAGGGCGTGCCTGTCGTCACCTCGGCACAGGCGCCAGAGGCGCAGGCAGTGATCACGCGTGTGGCGACTGAGCGGGGGGCGCCACTGATTCGCATCGGCAGATCGGGCCAGTCGGGCGCGGCGGATTACGCCTATTTCGTGGGTCTCGCCGAAGAAGATCGACAGTTCTTCGATCTGGCGACGCCCAAGCGCGTCTATCGCAACCTTGAGTTGTCGCTGCTTGGCGCGCATCAGGTGCAGAATGCTGCGGCGGCGATTGCGGCGGCGGAGCAGCTAGGTGAGCGCGGCGTCCCAATTGACGAGTCGGCGATTCGGGAGGGGCTGCGTGAGGTGCGCTGGCCCGGACGTTTGCAGGTGGTGGGGCGCTCACCCTTGCGTGTGGTGGATGGCGCGCACAACGCCGACTCCTTCGCCGCGCTCTTCGCCGCGTTGCGCCGTCACTTCGACTACGACCATCTGCTGCTGGTGCTGGGGACGATGGGCGATAAAGACATCGAGGGCATACTGCGCGAGGTGGCAGCGGCGCAGGTAGACCAGGTGATCGTGACGGCAGCGCGTGGGGCACGTCCCATCCCACCCGCCGAGCTTGCCGAGCAACTGCGCCGGGTGGCGCCACAGCTACCCGAACTGGTGGCGCCGACCAGTGAGGAGGCGCTGGCGCTGGCGACGCAGCTTGCCGGCCCGCGCGATCTGGTCTGCGTCGCTGGATCGCTCTATCTGGCGGGCGAGGCGCTACGCTGGTTCGCCACGCAACCTGATGTGGTCCCTGGCGCCATCGAGATCGCAGGTGTAGATCATTGACCATGCTGGCCTATCTCGACTGCTTTTCGGGGATCAGCGGCGATATGCTGCTGGGAGCGCTGATTTCTGCGGGCGTGGCGCTCGACGATCTGCGTGCCGGGCTGGCGGCGCTGCCCCTCAGCGGCTATACACTGGAAGCCGACGCTGTGACCGATCATGTCATCTCCGGTGTGCGGGCGCAGGTCGCGCTGGATGCGAGCGTTCAGCAACAGGCACGCCATCTCGCCGAGATCACCGCGCTGATCACCGCAGCCGGATTGCCGCTCAGGGCGCAGCAGCGTGCGCTTGCCATCTTCCAGCGGCTGGCTGAGGCTGAGGCTACCATCCACGATGTCTCGCCTGAAGAAGTGCATTTTCACGAGGTTGGCGCGGTAGATTCACTGGTGGACATCGTTGGCGGCGCGCTTGGTCTGGAACTACTGGGCGTTGACGACCTCTACTGTTCGGAGTTGCCGCTCACGTCGGGTCGTGTGCGAACGGCGCATGGTTCGCTGCCGGTTCCCGCGCCCGCCACACTCGCATTGCTGAAAGATACTGGCGCGGTCTGGCGTTCCGTTCCCACCCAGGGCGAGTTGGTGACGCCGACCGGCGCCGCGTTCGTGGCAGAATTGGCGCACTTCGAGCGACCCACGCTCACCATACAGCGCATTGGCTACGGCTTTGGCACGCGCACACTGCCCTGGGCCAACTGCCTGCGGCTGGTGGTTGGTGAAGCGCCTGTCTCATCCACAGCCAGGGCAAACGATTTCGAGCGCGATGAAGTTGTGGTGATCGAGAGCAACATAGACAACATGACCGGCGAGGCGCTGGGCTGGCTGATGGAGCGCCTGCTGGCGGCGGGCGCGCTCGATGTCAGCTATACGGCGATGCAGATGAAGAAGAATCGCCCAGCGACGTTGCTCACGGTAGTATCACCAATAGACGACGCCGACCGGCTGGCTGCGATGATCCTGCGCGAGAGCGCCACACTGGGGGTGCGGCTGCGACGCGCGGAACGACTGAAAGCTGGACGGCGCGTGGAAGAGATCGAGACGCCGCTTGGCCCGGTTCGTATCAAACTGAAGCTGATCGGCGCGCAGGTGGTGGCAGTAACACCCGAATACGACGACTGCCGGGCGCTGGCCGAACGGCACAATCTGCCACTGGCCACCGTCGAGTCGCGCATCGCCCATGCCGCCCGTCAGCACTTCGGAGTGGCATGATGTGCGACAATGTGGGCAATAGCAAAAGTTACAGGGAGCACTGGCATGAGTTCTTCGCGGGATGGGCGGCTGGTCTATGCGACTGGCCTGGGGCGCATTCGCATCTGCAAGCAGTGTGGCGAGCCGGAGGACAAATGCCGCTGCAAGACGAATCGCAACACCGCGTCGGAGCGACCGGGCGCCCCGCGTGATGGTGTTGTGCGCGTCACA
>JBDTAI010000096.1:0-3535 GCA_039924685.1 Ktedonobacterales bacterium | reverse complement strand
CAACGATCTTCGGCTATGCGGGCTTCAAGTCCGCTTCAGGCGCCATCCTCGCTACCAGTGTGGTCGGCGTCGTGAACGTGCTGGCGACGATCCTCTCACTCTTCCTGGTGGACCGCGTAGGGCGGCGTCCGTTGCTGCTGATCGGTCTGGTGGGCATGGTCATCACGCTGGCAGCGATGGGCGTGATCTTCGCACTTGGCGCGGCCAATGTCGGTGTGTTGATTCTGATCGCGCTGCTGCTCTACATCATATCGTTCGCCATTGGCATGGGGCCGGTCTTCTGGTTGATGAGCGCTGAAGTCTTTCCTACACGGGTGCGTGGTTACGGCCAGAGCATCTCGACGGTGGGCAACTGGGGCGCCAACCTGCTGATCAGTGTGACATTCCTAACCTTGATCAACGGCATTGGCAAACCGTTTACCTTCTGGCTCTATGCCGTGCTGGGCGTAGCGGCGTTCATCTTCTGCTGGTTCCTTGTGCCAGAGACAAAAGGCAAGCGGCTCGAGCAGATCGAAGCCTACTGGCGCGATGGGCGTACGTGGGAAGGCGAGGCGCAGGCGATTGGCGAAGGCCGCGCCGAAGAACAGGATCACAGCGGCGATCAACCCGAGACGACGCAGCATAGCGTGGCAAGCTAGGCGATTGTGAGAAGGCCAGCGCCATGTACCGGGTGAGGGTGTCTGGTGGAGGATTGCGCCCACCCACCCCACATGGCCCTATGAACACGTGAATTGACTGGGGCAAAGGAAGGATGACGCCCTATGACGCTAACGATTGCCGCATTTGGATTTCCTGCCTGGCTGCGGGCGGCGCACCTGATCAACCTGTTCTTCATCGGCTATCTCGTGCGCTCAGGCATCCAGATACTCGGCGCCTATCCGCGTCTGTACTGGAATGAGAACTCGCGCCCCGGCTCGGAGTGGATTCTGTTTACCCGCAAGAAGCTGCCGAAGGACCGCCCCTGGACAGCGCTAGAGCAAGAGGCCGAGGTTCCCGCTGTGCTTGGCCAGCCGGGCGGCAACAATCTGGGGTTGGGCCGCCACTGGCACTTCTTCTCCGTCGTCTTCTGGATACTCAACGGCGTCGTCTATGTGATCCTGCTCTTCGCCACTGGCGAGTGGCAGCGGCTGATCCCGACCTCCTGGTCCATCATTCCCGACGCCTGGCGCACCTTCATCTACTACGCGAGTTTTCAACTGCCACCTGCGAGCTTTTTCCACCCCTACGATCCGCTGCAACAGTTGGCGTATGCGGCTGTTGTGTTTCTGCTCGGCCCATTCATCATCCTGACCGGCGCAGCGCAATCGCCCGCCGTCGAGGCGCGCTTCCCCTGGTATGTCAATGCCTTCGGTGGCCGACAGTTCGCCCGCAGCCTGCACTTTCTGGCGCTGCTGGCGGTCGTGCTCTTCACCATTGTGCATACGGCGATGGTGATCATCACAGGCCTTCCCAAGAATCTGGGAGACATCGTGCTGGGGACCGAGGCGCGGTCCAGCCAGAATCTGGCTGTCGTGATCGCCATCTGTGTTGTGATCGCGATTCTCGCCATCTACGCGCTCACCAGCGCACTGTCGCGGCTGGCGCCGGTGCAGACCAAGAACACGCTGGCGCCGATCTTCCTGGCGGTGCTACGCCCGCTCTCGCTCTGGTCGCGCTCGCACCAGCAATACAAGCCGGAGCAAATCTCGGCCTACTTCCCGCTGAACGGCGAGCCACCACGATCCCCCGACTATCTGCAACTGCTGTGGAACGACTTTTCTGACTGGCGGCTGGAGGTGAAGGGGCTGGTCAAGCGCCCGCAGACATTCTCGCTGGCGGAGCTGCATGCGCTGCCCAAACAGACACAGATCACCAAACACAACTGTATTCAGGGATGGAGCGCCATCGGCAAGTGGGGTGGTGTTCCCATGCGCGAGTTGCTGGCGCGTTGCGAACCGCTGCCTACTGCGCGCTATGTAGTCTTCCACTCTTACTCACGCGACCAAGCAGGCAAAGAGTTCTACGAAACACTGAGCCTGCCGTTGATGCGTCACTCACAGACCATCCTGGCCTATGAGATGAACGACGAAGCTCTGCCAATGCAGCATGGAGCGCCACTGCGGTTGCGGGTGGAGACCCAGCTTGGCTTCAAGATGGTGAAATGGCTGTCTGCCATCGAGTTCGTCGAAGACTACCACAACATCCGTGAGGGGCAGGGCGGCTCACGCGAAGACAACATGTACTACGAGCAAATCGCCAGCGCATGACCTCAGCGCTGGCCCCTCTCCCCTGGCAGGATAGCGGCTGGAAGTGCGGCTCCGTTGGCGCCGGATATGCGATATATCATGATGTGATAGATGTGATAGATGCCGCGATCTCCTGTCACGATACGTGAGGTGTTGAGGCGTGTAAGGATGTCCAGTAGATGTTCGCGTACCATGTGGGCTGGCTGCTGGCTGTGAACAACGACGGCGACTCGCAAAACATGAAGCCAGAACAAAACTGGAATGCCACTGGAAGGATGAAGCTGTTATGGCGACGGCAATGCGCAAGGGTGTGGAGGCAGCGGTCAAGCGTGTGACGGTCGGAGCGTACAAAATCCCGACCGATGCGCCCGAAGGTGACGGCTCCTACACCTGGGACTCGACGACGCTGGTGGTGGTAGAGATCATGGGTGGCGGCGCGACGGGTCTGGGCTATACCTACGCCGACACGGCCACCGCCACGCTGATCCGCGACATGCTTGCCAATGTGGTGAAGGGCCAGGATGTGATGAACATTCCTGGCGCCTGGAACGCGATGGTTCATGCCATTCGCAATCTGGGCAGGCCCGGGATCACCTCGATGGCGATTGCCGCCGTGGACGTAGCGCTATGGGACTTGAAGGCACGGCTGCTCGATCTGCCACTTGTCACGTTGCTGGGCGCGGCGCGCGACGCCGTTCCCGTCTATGGCAGTGGCGGCTTCACGACCTATTCATCCCAACAACTGCGCGATCAGCTGGGCGGCTGGGTGGCCGAGGGGATACCACGTGTCAAGATGAAGATCGGCGCGCATCCCGCCGACGACCTCAGCCGGGTGAAGATCGCGCGTGAGGCGATTGGCCCCGATGCACAGCTCTATGTAGACGCCAACGGCGCGTATACACGCAAACAGGCGCTTATCCAGGCTGAGTCATTCTCGGAATTGGGCGTGGTCTGGTTTGAAGAGCCGGTCTCTTCTGACGATCTCGATGGGTTGCATCTGATCCGCGACAACGCTCCGGCTGGCATGAATATCGCGGCAGGCGAATATGGGTACGATCAGTGGTATTTCCGCCGCATGCTTGATGCGGGCGCAGTGGATGTGTTGCAGGCCGATGGCTCACGCTGCGCAGGCATCACCGGCTTCTTGCGGGTGAGCGGGCTGACCGAGGCGCATCATCTGAGCCTCTCGGCCCACTGCGCGCCGTCACTGCACCTGCACCCCTGCTGCGCCATACCGCAGGTCTGGCCCATCGAATATTTCCATGATCATGCGCGTATCGAGCGCATGCTCTTCGATGGCGCTGTGCAGC
>JBDTAI010000095.1:0-3016 GCA_039924685.1 Ktedonobacterales bacterium | reverse complement strand
GTCGCTGGGCAGCTCGACGCCGCTCAACACGGTGATGGCCGTGCTGGAGGGACTGCAAGCGCTGCGCTCCTTTGAGAGCGAAGCGGCGCGACGTGGGCGCACGGTGGCCGAGTTGCTGGGCACGCGGCGCGCGGCGCAGATCACCGAGGCCAATGCGGCGGCTGCCGCTTCCTTCGTCCCCGTCATGCGCGAAGAGCGCGATAATCGCGGGGATCGGGGAGATCGTGGCGGACGTGGCCGTGGCCCAGGCGGTGATCGCGGTGGACCCGGTGGTGGCCAGGGTGGTCCTGGTCGTGGTGGTCCTGGCGGTGGTCGTGGCGGCCCAGGCGGCGGGCGTGGCGGGCCAGGTGGCCCCGGCGGTCGTCCCGGCTTCCCTGGCGGTGGTCGCCCTGGTGGCGGGCCGCGCCGCTAAAGGCTGTCCATCTGCCTGAAATCAGCTCTCAATTTTCATGCGAGTAGACGCTCATGTGTATTGCCGATCACCCAATGAGAGCTTTGGGGGCACTACCAGTGCGGGCGTCTGCGTCCCAACCGCGCATACGCTACGTCGAGATGTATCGAGAGTCGGCGGCGTGTGCGCGACAAGCGAAAACGGGCGAAACGAGTACACTCATGGCAAGGTTACGCATTACGTATACCAAGAGCGCCATCGGCTACAATCAGAAGCAGAAGCTGACGATCAAGGCGCTGGGTCTGCGCAGGCTCCAGCATTCGGTGGAGCATAACGATACGCCGGTCATCCGGGGGATGATCAACAAGGTGTCACATCTGGTGACGGTGGAAGAGATTGTAGAAGAGTTTGCGGGGGTGGCGCAATGAGGCTTTCCGACCTGCGTTCCCCCGCTGGGGCGCGTAAAGACCGCAAGCGTGTTGGTCGTGGCCACGGCTCTGGTCATGTGAAGACATCCGGGCGCGGCCAGAAGGGCCAGAAGGCGCGCACAGGCTCCAGTATTCCGGCATACTTCGAGGGCGGCCAGAACCGCTTCTCGCAGCGCATGCCGTATCTGCCCGGCTTCAAGAATCCCTTCCGCAAAGAGTATTTCATCTTCAACCTGCGCGACCTGAAGGGCTTCGCGGCGGGTGAAGAGGTGACGCGCGAGACCCTGGTGGCGCATGGCCTGCTGCGTGGCGACGATGCGAAGGGGCTGCTGAAGATTCTTGGCGAAGGCACGCTGGATCGTCCCCTGAAGGTGACGGCCCACAAGGTCTCGGAATCTGCCCGCGCGCAGATCGAGGCGGCGGGTGGCAGCATCACGCTGATCCATGCGCCCACCACCAAGAAGACCAAGCGGTCTGGCAGACCTGCCCCAACAGTGTTCACCAGGGCATAAACCGACCTCAGCGCTACCCCCTCGCCGCCTGCATGGCGGAGTGAGGGGGTATTTTGTGGTATATGCTGCCTGTCAGGCTAGGCTCCCACTACGACAAGGCGCACGATGGGCAGCAGCGCAAGGTCCCCTTCGGCGAGCCGATCAGGTCCGAGGGTGGTGATCGCCGTATGCAGCCGTCGGGCATCGGCGATCAATTGCGCGACCTCAACTCCCTGGCAGCGTGGCGCAAACGGCTCAAGATAGTCGGCGCCCGCCCGCAATTTGAGGACTGCGCCGCGATAGTTGCCGCGCAGCAGGTGATAGCAACCGACGCCCACCTGCAAAATCCCCTTGTAGAGATCATCGCAGTAGCCGATGTAGCTCACTCTGCCGTTGTGATACGTGGCGGTGGCGCCTGCCTGTCGCGCCTCGGCGCGCTCCACATTCCAGAGCGCCTCCAGTGTCTCGTGACACTCGAAGTATTCGCGCCGGTTGAACTGCTCGATGCCCAATAATAACGCGGCTGGCGGGGACAAGGCGCAGCGCGCGGCATGGCTTGTCGCTTCTGTCATGCCTGTTGTGTTTGTCATGCAGCATCACCCAACTTCGCATCCGTACCGCGCAGTTGCTGGCGGCGCGCTTTGTAGTGTCTGTAGAGCGCATCGGCGCCTGCCAATGCGGCGATCAGCGTTCCGCCGTAGACGACGATGATCAGCAGCGGATCAAAGGGCGCATGCAGGCGGGGATAGTAGATATAGCCGCCCAGCGTCGTCAGCGCAAGGTCATAGGCGGCCAGCAGCGCCAGCGCGCTGATCGCCTCCACGGGCAGCGCCCGCAACACCCGCCGCGCCCGTTGTGAAACGATGTGCGCCAGCAGCAGCAGCCACCACAGCGGCGCCAGCAGCAAAAACCAGTTCATCTGTCGCAGGATGCTGTCTGAGAAGGTGTCGAGGCGCATCAGCCAGGCAGGCGCATCAGCCGCGAGCGGGCGATAGGGATAGGCGATGCGCAGTGAGTAGACCACCACCGGCCCCGAGCGCGCCAGAAACTCGATGGGATGTCGTTCGATGATCGCCAGCGCATAGCGTCCCGCTAGCGCAGAGCCATCACGCCGGAGCGGCTCGTAGCCGCCGAGCATCGTCCACGGATCGGTGACACCGCGCGCCTCATAGCCATCAATCACCCGCGTGACGGGCGCATATTCGGGTGGCTCCTCGTCCTGCATGTGATACTGGATCACCTTGCCCAGTAGATTGATGTTCTGCACATAGGTGAGGCTGGCGACGGAATACCTGGCGTTATTCACCGCGACATATACGCCGATGATCGCGTAGAACACCAGCGTCGCCGCCAGCGCATGCGGCAGCAGGCGTCGGGCCAGCCCAACTCGCCATGCCACCAGCAGCAGATACAGCGCGACCACTGGCGCGACATATACCCACTCTGGGCGAATCATAGAGAGCGCAAAGGCGACCGCCAGTGTCAGCCAGACGGCCCGCGCGCGTGGCTGACGGATATACAGCGTGATCGCCAGCGCCAGCGCCAGTGTGAAGAACAGCGCCAGTCCTTCGGTGAGGGGCGCTTTGGCGTAGGAGAGGATGCGCGTGTTGGAGCCGACCAGCAGGCCAACGAGCGCCGCCAGCCAGGCCCGCCGAGTCAGCCGACTCAGCAGCGCATAGCAGATGAGCGTGGCGGCGACAAAGACT
>JBDTAI010000094.1:0-7670 GCA_039924685.1 Ktedonobacterales bacterium | reverse complement strand
CGCGAACTGCAAGCCGAAGAGCAGCAGTTCGGCGCCCAGCATGAAGACGATTAGCCCCATGATGAACTTGCCACTGCCACGCAGATTGGAGGCCGCAGGGGAAGCGCCTGCCTTGCCAGCACTTGAGGCAGTGGGCGCCGTGGTGCGGGGGCCGCGTAACACTCCCAGCACACTCTGCCCCATAGCGGGCAGCCGCTGCATCAGCGAAGGTTGCGTGGCGTCGCCGTAGGGTGAGGACCCTACCACTTTTGCGCTGCTCTTTGTCGTGGTCGTCGTTGCATTCGTCGGTCTGGCGCCGTTCTTTGCGCTGGCGCTATTGTTTGCAGTTGATGGCGGCGCGCTGGATTTCGCTGGTTGCGTTGATTGGGCCATACGGCAGGCTCCTGGTTCTTCTTGGTTGGAAAATGATTGCAGAAACAATGACGTGTCCTATTCAGTATACATCCTGCCCGATGGATGCGCTACAGATGCCGCCATTTGCCGATGTGCGCAAGCGGCGTGCAGGGGATGCTGGAAAGGGGAATGTGGTCACGTCAAGCTGGCATGTTCTGGCTGGTGTAGGCCAATGTGGTGTGTCGCAGCCAAAATAGAACGTCAGCCTATTGCTATTCGTGCATCGAGTGCGTATCATTGTGAGTATCTGCAATCGGCGCCAGTTTCGCTGTTCCACACTGGCGCCAACGTGTTCAGCAGTCAGTGTTCAGCGAAGGAGTTTTGCCGTGAGCATCAAAGACTGGTTTGCTGAAACTGGCCTGCATTCGACAGAAAGAAAAGCGCGCGCCAGCATTGCTCAGGCGAAGATCCAGCTCTCCAATCCACTTACGCAAACATCGGTGGACGGGGTGAAAGCAGCTATCACTGCGGTGACGCAGGCGCTGGCAGAGACGCTGAAGTGCAGCGAAGAGATATATCGTTTCCTTACCTCCCAGCAAGCGAAAGTGAACACACCAGCGGCAGCCCAGGTGGTGGCTCAAGCCCAACAGGTGGTTGGCGTCGCTCGCCAGCAGGGCGCCATCGCCGGGCAGATTGCGGTATCGCTTGACTTCAGCCAGCCGACGCTGGTGTACCAGCATCTTCAGCAGATCATTACATTGGTGAATGACGCGCCTACGTTGCTGGATCAGGCGATGGCGGCGATTGCGGCCATGCAGACACTCGTTCAGCAGATGGAGCAACAGCAGGCGCAATCACGGGCGCTTGTTCAACAGCAGCAACAGTATCTGGCGCAATTTGGGGGCGTTGATCCCGCCGAAATCCTGCGTCACGTGCAGGCAGGGACGTATGTCTCCGCGCCATGTGGCATACTGCTCCACAAAAATGAGGTTGCGCTGCTCGCAGTTCCAGCCAGGCTGGCTGAAGATCGCACCACCACAAGATACGTCGGGGGCTCGAGTGGGGTCAGTGTACCAGTGGGATACGGCATGAGGTTCCGCGTCGGATCATATCGCGGACATGGCATCGCGCAGGAGCATCTGACAGTGCTGGACGCAGGCACGTTCATTGTCACGACGCAGCGCATTGTATTCAACGGCGCCCGCCAGAATGTGAACATCCCGGCGGGCAAAGTTCTCAGCACAACCATCTATAAAGATGGCGTCAGCATTCAGAGCGAGACCCGCAGGAAGCGCGAAGTATTTCTCTGTGGCAATCCGCAGATGGCCAATACCTATGTGCTGGTCGCCTCACAACTCGCTACAGCATAGGCGCACATGCAGCCTCCGTCAGCCCATAGCGCATGGCTCTCACCTCTTGTATGATCGCTATCATCCCATGTAACATCTATATCATACCCTGTTGTCCGCCCTGATGCCTGCAGATTCGCGTCGTGTGGCCCTCAAAGACTGGCGTTCCGCGTGATCGTGTCGTATAATCTCCCTTTGCGTGGTTCCGCGCGCCGCGACGACGGCCTCCACCTTCGAGTGAATTATGACTGCCCTGAACGACATGAAGGATCATGCAGGATCATGCTGGGCAGGGAGCGTGACGACTGGCAACATCTGGCAAATGTCAACAAACAAGACAACGCGAGACGCTTTGTAAGCTAGCGCAGATAGCGTAAACAACGCGGAAAGGTGGCGACCCATGATGATACACACATCCCACACGCTACGACCCTTCGGCGCAGACGCCTCTGGTCCACTGGCCGCCGCCGTGTATCCCACCGCTGGTCCATCCCTGCCCAGGGACGATACATCCGGCATGGTGGAGCGTAGCTCGCCTGGGACTGGTCCGGCTGGATCAGCGTTCGCGGATGAAGCGCATGAGCCGGGCGCTGGTGAGATGGCCTGCCCCGTCTGCGGACACCCCATGCCCGACCTCAAAGGCGGCAAGGCGACGATCTGCTCTGTCTGTGGCTTCAAGGATAGCTGTTGCTATTAGCAGTTCACAGGCTGCGGCATTCGTGGCGATGTGCATTGCTCACGGGTCTTGAAGGGCTGCAATCCTCGTCGTATCGTGCGCCGGCCATTCATGGCCGCAAACCGCATAGATGCCGTGCGCCGGACGTTCACGCCCGCGATTCCTCATGCTGCGCGTCGGGTGCAAGGCTTCGAGCAGTTATGATCAGTTGTTCCCAGTACATGCAGGATATGCCTTCATTATGAAAATACTGCGCGTGGTCTCGACCTATCTGCTCCGTCACTGGCCAACGCTGGTGGTGGGCGTCGTCTGTATCGTCATTGCCAACCTGATCGTGCTCGTTCCTGCGCTGATCCTGCAAAACGCCATTGACGGCATCGGCAGCCACTTCAACGTTGGCATACTCACGCTCTTCGCGCTGGAGATCGCGGGCATTGGTCTGCTCGCCAGTGTCTTCCAGTTTAGCAGCCGCTTCGTCGTCAACTCAGTCGCGCGGCGTGTCGAATACGAGATGCGTGGTGACCTGTTCCAGCACTTCCAGCGGCTCGACCTCAACTACTTCCAGCAGCGCAAGATCGGCGATCTGGTGGCGCGCGCCACCAACGATCTCTCCGCCGTGCGCCAGATGCTGGGGCCGGGCATCACCAACCTCTTCAACACGCTTGTCGCCTTCACTCTCACCGCGATTGTGATGCTCTCGATAGATGTGCAGCTTACGCTCTATTCGCTGACCGTCATGCCGATCATCACGGTGCTGTTCGTCTTTGTCGGGCGCGGCATCGAGCGGCGTTACCGCAAGGTGCAGGACCAGTTCGGCGAGGTTTCGGCGAGGGCGCAGGAAAACTTCACCGGCATCCGCGTTGTCAAGGCGTATGCCCAGGAGCGCCACGAGCTTGCCGACTTCAACCAGATCAACGTCGAATATGTGCGGCGCAGCATCTCGTTTGCGCGGCTCAACTCGCTACTGTGGCCCGCGATGTACTTCATCTCAGGGTTGGCAATTGCCCTGCTGCTCTGGCGTGGCGGACTCGACGTAATCCAGCATCGCATCACGCTTGGTCGCCTGGTGCAGTTCAATACCTATCTGGCCGCGCTCATCTGGCCGATGATCGCGCTTGGCTGGACCGTCAACCTCATCCAGCAGGGGTCGGCCTCGCTCAGTCGCATCCAGGAGGTGCGCACGACAGTACCCACCATCCGCGATACTGAGCAAACACGTCCTGATGTGAAATTGACTGATGGTGAGATTGTCTTCGATCATGTCAGTTTGAGCTATGGTGAGGGGGAGAGCGAACATGAGGTGCTGCACGACATCAACCTGCATGTTCCTGCCGCCTCGTCGCTGGCCATCGTTGGGCCGACCGGCGCGGGCAAGTCGTCGCTGGTGAACGTGCTGGCGCGTATCTACGACGTGAGCGCAGGCCACATCACGATTGATGGCGTGGACCTGCGCGAGATTCCCGTCCTGGAACTGCGCCGCGCCATCGGCTATGTGCCACAGGAAAACTTCCTCTTCTCACTCTCGATCCGTGAGAACGTCGGCTTCGGCATCGAGGGCGAACTGACGGATGAGCGGCTGGCGCATGCGCTCGACATTTCGCAGCTTGGCAAAGATGTGGAGGACTTCCCCGCTGGTGTGGAGACGATGATCGGCGAACGCGGCGTCACGCTCTCCGGCGGCCAGAAGCAGCGAGCAGGCATTGCGCGCGCCATCGCCAAGAATCCGCTGATCCTAATCCTCGACGACTCGCTTTCCAGCGTGGATACCAATACCGAGGCGGCGATCCTCAAGGGCTTACGACAGGTGATGGCCGGGCGCACGGCGATCATGATCGCCCACCGCATCTCCACCATCAAAGACCTCGACCAGATCGTCGTGCTGGATGAGGGGCGTATCGTCGAGCGGGGCAAGCATCTCGAACTGCTGATGCAGGGCGGCATCTACGCCGATATGTACCGCCGCCAACTCCTGAGCGACGAGATGACCGACGGCAGCGGTGAGCCAAGCGCCAACGCCGAGGAGGCTGGCATCGAGGCGTCGAGGGCCTCCGAGACCGATGAGCCTGTAGGCGCGTCTGGCGTTCGGCCATATGGGCGACCGGTGACCGGCGACGATGGCCGAACGGTGGGTGGCACGGCGAGCGGTGGGTGATAGTGGTGGGTGATAGTGGTGGGTGATAGTGGTGGTCGTTTGGCAGGCATGGTGGCGGCGCCCGGCGGGCGGCTCAAGCCGCGCCTGAAGTTCTGCGGACGCTACGAGCCCGTTTGCACGGCCTGCCCGGCAAACAACGGTGGCGATTGGCCATTGGTGTGTCAGGGATACCCAGGCGGGCATGCGCCACACACCTCTAACGCCCGCGCCACGCGCCCGTACCACGCGCCCAATCGCTATCATAGAGACCATATCGATATTGGAGATACTTCATCATGGCGCAGAGCTTCTTTCAGGAAGACGAAATCCTGGGCAAAGCCTATGACGCGCGGCTGGTGCGCCGCCTGTGGCAATATGTCCAGCCATATAGGCCGCTAGCGTATCTGACGCTGCTGGTCTCGCTGCTCGGTGTCGGAAACGATCTGCTGGCGCCGTACATCACGCAGGTCGCTGTGGACCGCTACATAGACCCGACGCACACGGGCGCCCTCAGCCAGCAGGCGCGGCTCAACGGCGTGCTGCTGATGGCCGTGTTCTTTCTGCTGGTGCTGTGTGTCGGCTTTGTGCTGCGCTATCTGCAAAACTATCTGCTCAGTGTCATCGGGCAGCGCATCATGTATGATCTGCGCTCGGCGATGTTCGAGCACTTGCAGAACCTCTCGCTCTCGTTCTTCGACCACAATCCCGTCGGGCGGCTGATGACACGCATCACCAACGACGTAGACTCGCTCAACGACCTCTGTACGTCGGGCGCCGTCACTATCGTCACTGACATGATCACGCTGGTCGGCATCGTCGTCATCCTGCTGATCGAGAACTGGCGGCTGGCGCTGGTGGTCTTTGTCGTTCTTCCGCCGCTGCTGCTGGTGACCGCCTACTTCCAGCGCGTCATGCGCCGGACCTTCCGCGCCATTCGCGTGCGGCTGGCGCGCATCAACGCCAACATCGCCGAGAACATCGCCGGAACGCAGGTGGTGCAGCTCTTCAACCGCGAGGAGCGCAACTTTGCCAGCTTCGACACGCTCAACCGTGACTACTTCGGTACCACGCTGCGTTCGCTGTTTTACTTCTCGGTCTTCTTCCCGGTGGTGAACCTCTTTGCGGCGGTGGCCACGGCGCTGATCGTGTGGGTGGGCGGCGGCGAGGCGCTGGTGGGCGCGCTCTCGCTTGGCGCATTGATTGCTTTCCTGCAATACGTTGATCGCTTCTTCCTGCCAGTGCGCGACCTCGCTGACAAATACACCACCCTGCAACAGGCGATGGCCAGCACCGAGCGCATCTTCCGCGTGCTGGATGAGCCGATCATTGTCGCCGACGCCACGCAGCCAAAGCCGCTGGCCGCCGTGCGCGGCGAGGTCGAGTTCCGCGACGTGTGGTTCTCCTACAACCGTGAGGAGTGGGTGCTGAAAGGCGTCTCGTTCCACATTCAGCCGGGCGAGAGCGTGGCATTTGTCGGCGCGACCGGCGCAGGCAAGACTTCGCTGATCAGCCTGATCTCGCGCTTCTACGACATCCAGCGCGGCAAGGTGCTGGTGGATGGCGTGGACGTGAAAGATGTCGCGCAGGACGATCTGCGGCGGCATGTCAGCGCGGTGTTGCAAGACCCCTTCATCTTCTCAGGGACGATTGCCAGCAACATCCGTCTGCACGAAGACAGCATCTCGGATGAGAGCATTCGTCAGGCGGCGCAGTATGTCAACGCCAGCAAGTTTATCGAGCAGTTGCCGCATGGCTACGATGAGCCGGTGCTGGAACGTGGCGCGGGCCTCTCGGTGGGCCAGAAGCAACTGCTGGCCTTTGCGCGCGCCATCGCCTTCAACCCTGAAATCCTGCTGGTGCTGGATGAGGCGACCAGCAGCGTAGACACGGCCACCGAGGCGCTGATTCAGGATGCGCTGACCAAACTGATGCGCGGGCGCACCTCGATCATCATTGCCCACCGCCTCTCCACCATCCGCAATGTGGACCGCATCGTCGTGCTGCACAAAGGCCGCATCGTCGAGGAAGGCTCGCACGAGACGCTGCTGGCCCGCAACGGCTACTACAAGCGCCTCTACGAACTGCAATATGCGGAGACAGTGGCATGAGCAAGCGCTAACCTATTAGTCACAGCCAGTCAGTACGGCTTGTGGGGCGGCTCGAACCTGTGGTATACTATTCGTTAGGGCTGGGCGGAGGAGCGGAAAAAAACGCAACAACACCCAGCCCAACGCTATTGCGGCGCTACGCTTGTGGCAAGGCTCGTGAGCCGGGCTTGCGCTTCATTCACAGGCAGCCCGAAAACAACAACCCAAAGGGATCATGACCGATGGAATTGAGCTGGTTGGGGCATTCCTCCTTCCGCCTGCGTGGTAAAGAAAGCACGCTGATCACCGACCCGCCCGGACTCTCGACCGGCTACGCGCTCGGTCGCCTCACCGCCGACATCGTCACCATCAGCCACCACCACGCCGGGCATGACTATGTTCAGGGCGTTGGCGGTGAACCACATGTGGTGGATGGGCCGGGCGAGTATGAGATTCAGCAGACGCTGATCACTGGCGTGCAGACCTACCACGACAACGAGCACGGTAAACGGCTGGGGCGCAACACCGCCTACCTCATCACACTCGACGACATCCACTTCTGCCACCTGGGCGACTTGGGCGGCAAGTTGGATAGTCATGCGCAGGAGGCGCTGAACGGCTGCGATGTGTTGCTGATTCCGGTTGGTGGTGGCAATGCGCTCAACGCGGAACAGGCCACCGAGGTAATCTCGCAGCTTGAGCCACGCCTGATCGTGCCAATGCACTACGCCACGCCTGCCTACAAGCAGGGCGACGCGCCACTGGATCCCATCGAAACGTTCCTGCACGCGATGGGCGTGGCAGCGCCAGAGCCAGTGGGACGGCTCAATATCACGCCCGCCAGTTTGCCGGCGGAGATGCAGATCGTCTTACTCAACTATCGGGGCTAATCCGCCGCCGATATCAATACATCCGAAAGGAGGGGCCAGACCTGTATCACAGGGTTTCTGGCCCCTCTTTCCGTGCCGTGATCATGAGAGTTGTGGCTGTGTAGAGCATCGCCCTTGCCGATCAGGGAAGGGTTGGGAGTCAGGTTGTGTCGCCAGTATCGTCAGTTGCACGTCAAGGGGAAAGCGCCATGCCAAAGTTTCTGT
>JBDTAI010000093.1:0-4855 GCA_039924685.1 Ktedonobacterales bacterium | reverse complement strand
CCCGCCTGATCGCCCGCGAGCGGTCTGATGCCGGGTTGCTGATCGCGGGCTAGGCAGGCAGGGCAGGAGAATGGGCCAACACATGTCGCATCGGTCGCATGATTTGCCACCAGATATCACCATCGAGCGCGCAACCCTGGCCGACACCGACACCTTCATTGCTATCTATGAGGAGGCGGCTCGGTGGCTCTGGGACCAGGGCATCCATCAATGGAAGCCGGGAGAGTTCCGGCGCAAGTGGATTCTCCCGCATATCGAGCGCGGCGAAGTCTATCTTGCCAAGCGTGGCGCCGAGACACTGGGGTCTGTGCTGATCCAGTGGTCGGATGAGTACATCTGGGGCAAAACGCCGGACGACGCCGGCTATATCCATGGTCTGCGGGTGCGCCGGAGCGAAGCAGGCCAGGGTCTTGGCAGGGCGATGCTGGCCTGGGCCGAGCGCGAGATTGGGCGGGCGGGCAGACCCTATGCGCGGCTCGACTGCATCGCCAACAATCCCAAACTCTGCGCCTACTATCAGCATGCGGGTTACGAGCGCCGCACGGACATCCTGCCCGACGATGCGGAAACTCCGCTGGCGCGTTTCGAGAAACGCTTGACCGACGAACGCTGGGTGGGAGCATAACGAACGTTTGATCTCCAGCCAGCGCAGGCGCGGCTCTCGCGTTGCGCCCGCAACTTCAGGCGCGGCTGAGGCCGCCCGCCAGACCACACCATACACCATCCATAGGGAGCAAATGACCATGACGCGCAATGAACAGCAGAGCGTACCAAACGTGCAGAGCGTGCTGGTGATCGGCTCAGGGCCAATCGTCATCGGACAGGCCGCCGAGTTCGATTACGCAGGCGCCCAGGCGTGCCGCGCCTTGCGTGAAGAGGGCAAACGTGTCATCCTGGTCAACCCCAACCCCGCCACCATCATGACCGATGAGGGCGTGGCCGACGTGACCTATATCGAGCCGCTCACCGTCGAATCCTTGCGGCGCATCATTGCCCGTGAGCGCCCCGATGGACTGCTGGCGACACTGGGCGGCCAGACCGGCCTCAACACCGCCGTCGCACTGGCCGAGGCGGGCGTGCTCGATGAATTCGATGTCAAGCTGCTCGGCACGCCACTGGAGACCATCCGCAAGGCTGAGGACCGCGAACTCTTCAAGCAATTGCTGATCGATCTGGGCCTGAGTGTCCCCACAAGCAAGACTGTCACCACGCTCGACGACGCACTGGCCTTCAGTGACGCCGTGATCGGCCTGCCAGCGGTGATCCGCCCGGCTTTCACACTGGGTGGCACAGGCGGTGGCATCGCCCGCACCCGCGACGAACTAGCGCGCATCGCCGAACGTGGCATCTCTGCCAGCCCAATTCACCAAATCCTTGTCGAGCAATATCTTGGCGGCTGGAAGGAGATCGAGTACGAGGTCATCCGCGACGCCGCCGATACCTGCATCACCGTCTGCAACATGGAGAACTTCGACCCGCTGGGCATCCACACCGGCGATAGCATCGTCGTCGCCCCCAGCCAGACGCTCTCCGACAGGGAATACCAGATGCTGCGCACGGCAGCGATCCGTATCATTCGCGCGCTGGGCGTGGAGGGCGGCTGCAACATCCAGTTCGCGCTGGACCCCCACAGCTTCACCTACTATGTGATCGAGGTCAATCCGCGTGTCAGTCGCAGTTCGGCGCTCGCTTCGAAGGCCACAGGCTACCCGATTGCCCGTGTCGCCGCCAAGATCGCCGTCGGCAGACGGCTGGATGAGATTCTCAACGAGATCACCGGCAAGACGATTGCCGCCTTCGAGCCTGCGCTGGATTATGTGGTCGTCAAGATACCGCGCTGGCCTTTCGACAAGTTCCCGCTGGCCGACCGTCGCCTGGGAACCCAGATGAAGGCCACCGGCGAGGTGATGGCGATTGACCGCACCTTCGAGGCGGCGCTGCAAAAGGCGATGCGCTCGCTCGAAGTGCGCGCCGACACCCTCAACGTCATCGGCAGCGCAGTAGATGACCTGGGCGAGTTCCCGCCCAACGATGTGCGGCTCTGGCGCCTGCTCGACGCCATCCGTTGCGATCCGGTGGTGGGGACTATCGAGGCTCTGCACAGCGAGACCGGCATTGATCGCTGGTTCCTCGGCAAGCTCTTCAACATCATCCGCATGGAGCAGCGCCTCGCCAGCCGCCCGCTCACGCCGCAACTGCTGCGCCAGGCCAAGCGCATGGGCTTCTCCGACCAGCAGATCGCCGACCTCGCCCCGGCCCTCTCCTACGCGGAGAGGGGGGCAGAGGCAGAAGGCGCCTCGTCGGGCTCCACTCCCCTCGCAGGGAAGAGGTTGGGAGAGAGGTCCGACATCCACGACCTGCGCCACGCCTGGGGTATCCTGCCTACCTATAAGATGGTGGATACCTGCGCCGCCGAGTTCGCCGCGCGCACGCCTTACTTCTACTCCACCTATGAGCAGGAGAACGAAGCGGAGCCGCTGCCCAGCCCCAAAGCCGTCGTGCTGGGATCAGGGCCGATCCGCATCGGTCAGGGCATCGAGTTCGACTACTGCTCCGTGCGCGCTGCCCAGACCCTGCGCGAAGCAGGCGTGCGCAGCATCATGGTCAACTCCAACCCCGAAACCGTCAGCACCGACTTCGACATGTCCGACCGCCTCTACTTCGAGCCGCTCGATGTCGAAAGCGTGTTGTCGATCCTCGAAAACGAAGCCGTACCTCTCCCTGACGCCAACGCCAACAACATCACATCGCTTCCACCCGTCGTCACCCAATTCGGCGGGCAGACCGCGATTGGCCTCGCCGCGCCACTCTATAAGGCAGGCGCCCCGATTCTGGGAACCTCCGTCGCCAGCATTGATCTGGCCGAGGATCGCCGCCAGTTCGATGCGCTGATGGAACGGCTGGGTGTGCCGCGTCCGCGTGGGGCGGCTGTGCTTTCGGTGGCCGAGGCGCAACAGGTCGCCGATGAGATCGGGTATCCGGTGCTGGTGCGCCCCTCCTATGTGCTGGGTGGCCGCGCAATGGAGATTGTCCGCACGCCCGACGCGCTCACCCACTATGTGGCGCGTGTGGTCGAGCAGTTCGGCGAGCACCCGATCCTGATTGACCACTACCTCAGCGGGCGCGAGATCGAGGTGGACGCGCTCTGCGACGGACACGAGGCGCTGATCCCCGGCATCATGGAGCATATCGAGCGGGCGGGCGTCCACTCAGGCGATAGCTTCGCCGTCTACCCGCCGCGCAGTCTTTGCCGTGCCGAGATCGCCGCCGTCGCGCGCTACACCCGCGAGATCGCGCTGGCGATGGGCGTATGCGGCCTGATGAACGCGCAGTTCGTCGTCACCGAGCCAACCGACGATGCGCAGGAGGGCGCCAATGTCTACATCCTCGAAGTGAACCCGCGCGCCTCACGTACCGTGCCATTCCTCAGCAAAGTGACGGGCGTGCCGATGGCGCCGCTGGCAATGCGCATCGCGCTGGGCGAGACGCTGGCCAACCTCGGCTACGGCGGCTTCCCCGATGGCCTCTGGCCGGAGCAGCCACTTGTCGCCGTCAAGGGGCCGGTCTTCTCGATGTCCAAGCTGACCGGCGCGGAGATGGCGCTGGGGCCGGAGATGAAAAGCACCGGCGAGGTGATGGGCATAGACAGGACCTATCCGGCGGCGCTACGCAAGGCGCTGGTGGCGGCGGGGATTGATGTCCCCGAACACAACGGCGCGGCCTTCGTCAGCATCGCCGACCGCGACAAGGCCGAGGCGATGCCGATCCTGCATGAGCTTGGCGCGCTGGGCTATCGTTTCTACGCCACGCACGGCACGGCGCAGATGCTGACCGAGGCAGGTTTGCAGGCCGAGGGTGTATCGCGCATCAGCGATGAGGACCAAACGATCATTCACCTGATCCGCTCGCATACGGTGCAACTCGTCATCAACACCATCACCGGCGCTGGCGTGCGGATGCGTGAGGGCATCGAGATCTACGACGGCTTCCGCATCCGCCGCGCCGCTGTGGAGGAAGGCATCCCCTGCCTCACCTCGCTCGACACCGCCCGCGCCGTCGTCCAGTCAATCCAGAGCGCAGGCGCCTACGAGACGCTGCCCTACGTCGAATACCGCCGCAAGGGATAAATCCGGCATGCGGCAGGCATTTTGTAGGGGCGCGTGGCGCGCGCTGGCAACGGGCAGGCGCATCGGGTATGTTGTAGGGGCGTCCGGTGAACGCCCGCACGCCCCATTACGCCAGACAACCCGCCATCGGCATGACATCCTGTAGGGGCGTCCGGTGGACGCCCGCACCCGCGCAGGATCACAGGCATCGTTCGCGGCGGATGGCAGGCAGCGGGCGGGTAAACCCGCGCCTACAGGCCGTTGGCCGCGAAGGCCGTCTCCACGGCCTGTAGCATGCCCATTGGTGGCGGATGGCGATGATGGCGAGGCACGGCAGGCGCGCGCCACGCGCCCCTACAACCGCACCCACCACGCCCCCTCGTCAACCGGGATTACCCGTGGCCTTCAGGCCACGATCTCGCTCCACCATCCCGCATGACAGCCCGCGCAGGCAAGCTCTCGCGTCGGCTCCGCCGACTTCAGGCGCGGGTTGACCCGTCCGCCATCCGCAAAAAATTGATCGCGCTTCGCGCGGCAGTACTATACAGCAGTGATGTTACACTCACGATGACATCGCGGCGCCACATGATACGTATTTAGAAAGCAAGAAAGCAAGAACAAGTACATCATGAACCAGCCGCCGCGAACAGGAGCCGGAAACCCCTGCTGCTGACCCAGAAGTCCGGCCTGTAGTTGACGCGATATGCCGCGCGCGCGTACCTGGATGCGTAGTTCCACGAGCCGCCACG
>JBDTAI010000092.1:0-5144 GCA_039924685.1 Ktedonobacterales bacterium | reverse complement strand
CAATCATGACAGTACGCACAGATGGACCGGCGAAACCGGCGCCTGAGCCACAGACGGGAACACGCAAGGCGCTCGATCTGCTGATCGCGCTTGACCGCAGCGACGCCGCTCCCGAAGGGCTGACGCGCCAGATTTACGGCCAACTGCGTGAGGCTATGCTGGCGGGGCGCCTGCGCGCGGGCGACCGGCTGCCTCCCAGCCGCACGCTGGCGGCGCAACTTGGCGTGGCGCGACTGACGGTGGCGATGGCCTATGACTGGCTGGGCGCTGAGGGCTACGTCTATGGCCGTGTGGGCGCTGGAACTTTCGTCGCGCCGGTCTTCGAAGGCTATGCTGGTGGCGCGGATGCGTTCGCGCCTGTGCCCCCTCCGCATGAGGCTGCACCAGTCGCCACAGCGGACAGATCAACAGATCAGCGGATGGATCAGGTAGTGCGGAGACCGGCGCCACCGCCCGATTCCACCTCACGCCGCCCGCAACTGACGGCCTGGGCGCGGCGCATCGGCGCGATCCCGCTGATCGGCGCGGGCGCCTATGAGGCGACGGCGCCCTATGACTTTCGTGTGGGCGCTGGCGCGGCGGAGGCGTTCCCCTGGGGACGCTGGCGGCGCGTGGTCGGCTGGCAGGATACACTCGATCCGCTGGCGGATCAGCGTGAGCGAGCACAGAACTCGGCAGCGCGGGCCGGACGCTGGGATGCGCTACTGGGTCCACTGGAGACACGCGCGGCAATTGCAGCCTGGCTGCGGCGCTCGCGGGCGGTGCGCTGCGAGCCGGAGCAGGTGTTGATCGCGGGCAGTGTGCAACAGGCGCTGGCGTTGCTGGCGCGGCTGCTGGTCGAGCCGGGGCAGCGGTTGCTGGTGGAGGACCCCAGCTATATCGGCTTCCATGCCGCCTTTCTGGCGGAGGGCGCCCAGTTGCAGGGCATCGCGGTGGATGAGAACGGGCTGCGGGTGGATGCGCTGCCCATGCCGACCGAAATGCCGTCAGAGCATGCGGCACGGCTGCTGGTGGTGACGCCCTCACATCAATACCCTACCGGCGTCACCCTCAGCCTCGAACGGCGTATGGCGCTGATCGAGTGGGCGCGGCGCGCTGGCGTGGTGCTGGTGGAGGACGACTACGACGGCGATCTGCGGCTCGAGGGGCAGCCGCTCGAAGCTCTGCGCGGACTCGACGACCGCGACGAAGTGATCTACCTGGGGACATTTGCGAAGGCGCTCTACCCGGCGTTGCGACTGGCCTTCGCCGTGCTGCCCCACTGGCTCGTGGAGCCGATGGCGCGCGCGCGCGCCGCCAGCGACCGGCATCCCACCTGGCGCGATGCGCTGGCCGTGGCGCGTTTCATCGAGGCTGGCGAACTGGAACGCCATCTGGCGCGGGTGCGGCGACTCTACCGTGCGCGGCGCGATGCGCTGGTCGCGGCGTTACTTGCCGAACTGGGCGATCTGGGGGATCGCGTGGGCATCGGACCCGCCGAGGCTGGCATCCACCTGTTGGCGCGGCTGCCGGAGGGCGTTGACGATGTGGCGCTGGCGGCGGAGGCGTTGCGCGTCGGTGTCGCCTTCCAGCCACTCAGTCCACACTATCAGCATGCGGCGCAACCGGGTATGCTGCTAGGCTTCGGCGCACTGAATGAGGAGCGGCTGGCCGAGGGCGTGCGGCTGCTGGCGCCACTCGTGCGCCAGGCCATCGCTATGCAGACACCATCTCAACCTGTTTCTCATCGGCCAGTGCTATAATCTGTACCATCCTGCTGTACCATCCTGCTGTACCATCCTGCGCAACAGTTCCAGCAAACCCTGAATAGCGCACTGTTCATATGAATCAGCCGTCGCTATGGGTGCTCATTAACCACTGGCTGATCGGCAGGCGAGAGGCGCATCCCATGCAAAACGATCCCAACGCTCCCGAACAACCGAGTTATCCCAACTATCCACAGTATGCGCCCTACGCGCCGTACTCGCCTGCCTATGGCCCTGGGCAGGCGCCCCCCGCTGCGCCGCTATCTGGCCAGCCAGTCTACCCGCCACCGCCGGAATACTATGAGCCGCAGGCGGCCTATCCCTGGATGGTCGCGCCTCCCACTCCTGTGGCGCTGGCGCCCTATCCAGCGTATGCGCCGGGCGGCGTGATAGCTCCAGAACATCTGCATGCCCCAGACACAGCGAATCCCCATGTACAGCGTCCCAGCGGTCGCCCGGAGCAGATTGGGTGTCTCTCGAGCGCAGCGTTGATCGGCCTGCTCAGTAAGCTGGCAATCTTCGCCAAGGTGCTGTTGCCACTGGGCAGCGCGATTATCAGCTTCGGCGTGTATGCGCTGTTCTTCGGGGGCTGGCAGGCAGGGTTGGGGATTGTGCTGCTGCTCTTCGTGCATGAGATGGGGCATTACGTCGTCATTCGCGCCAAAGGGTTGCGCGTCGGCCTGCCGGTGTTCATTCCACTGCTGGGGGCGTATGTCGCCATGCGCAGCCTGCCAGTCAATGCGCGTGACGACGCCGAGATCGGTATCGCTGGCCCGGTGGCGGGCGCAGCGGCAGGCGTGGTTTGCCTGGGACTCTACTACCAGTCAGGCCAGACAATCTATCTCTGGCTGGCCTACTTCAGCTTCTTCATCAACCTGCTCAACCTGCTGCCGGTGGCCCCGCTGGATGGCGCACGGGTGACGGGCGCGATCTCGAAGTGGATCTGGCCGGTGGGGCTGGTGTTGGTGGCGGTGGCGTTCTTCTACACCTACAACATCTTCCTGCTGGTGTTGGGCTTCCTCGGCCTGATGCAGATGTTTGCCCGCTTCCGCAGCACGCCGGAACTCAACGCCTATTACAAGGTCCCGGTGCTGACGCGCATCTACGTCACCGTGCTCTACTTTGGACTAGCGGGCGGGCTGGCGCTGGCAACCTTTGCCACACAGAACCTGCTGCACGTCGGTGGCCTGTTCTAACACCTCTCAATTGTGGGCTTCCGGCAACTACATACCTCGTCTTCTGCTGCGGAATACGACGCGTGTAGCAGCACAAATGCTGCGAAGAATTGTTGCTCTTGCGCTGTTAACTGAACTGCGCCCCTAAAGTTGGACACGTCAAAGCCCCCAGTTAGGGGAGAACGGCCGACGAGAGCAGGCGGGCATGATGTGCCACCTCGAACGCCGTCGGGGTTAGGTAACGTGAGTTCGGGATAAGAGGACCCTCCTAGTAAGATAGAGCAAATCGTTCAACGCCTATCGCCAGGAGGTCTCCCCATGAGTATACTCGAACTCTTTGTGTCCGTAGACGAGTTTTGGCAACAGTTTGAGCCCTTGTGGCAGCGGGAACTGCTGGCGGCAGGCCACCTGCGTCGTCAACGCGCGACGCGGCTACATCCCAGTGAGATCATGACGCTCATGATCTGGTTTCACCAGTCCAGCTACCGCACGTTCAAGGCGTACTACACGCAGGAGGTACTGGTTCACCTGCGCGGGGAGTTCCCACAGCTCGTCAGCTACCCCCGCTTTGTCGAGTTGATGGGGCGGATGGTCGTACCGCTGACGGTCTACCTCCGCACCCAACGCGGCGCCAGCACCGGCATCAGTTTCATTGATTCCACGCCGCTGGCGGTCTGCCATCCCGCCCGCATTCACCAGCACAAGGTCTTTGCCGATGTGGCGGCGCGCGGGAAGACCTCGGTCGGCTGGTTCTACGGGTTCAAGTTGCATGTGATTGTCAATGACCGGGGCGACCTTTTGGCCTATGCCCTCACGCCGGGCAATGTTCACGATACGCGACCGGTGGCCCACTTATTGCGTCAGACCACACGCCTGTTCGGCCTCTTGATCGGGGATAAGGGGTACCTCTCGCAACCCTTGGCCGACCAACTCGCAGAGCAGTATGACGTGCGGTTGCTCACCCGACGCCGCAGCAACATGCGTCCGGTGGACCTGGATGCCGTGGACCATCTGCTCCTGCGCAAACGGGCGATCATCGAGACGATCTTCGACCAGCTCAAGAACATCTCACAGATCGAACATACCCGCCACCGTAGCGCCGTCAACTTCGTCGTCAATCTGGTCGCAGGCCTGATCGCCTACTGCCACCAACCCAAGAAACCAGCGCTCCATCTCTCTGGGGTGGTGCGCTCAGTCGCCTAGCTTATCCCGAACTCACGTTACTTTAACATACAGCCCTGTCTAAAAAACGGGGGTACACTATACAGTATATCAATATCAAGTCGCCAGATGTTGGTAACACAAAGCTCTAACGCAATAGAGAAGCCATCATAGGAATCCGGCAGATACCGTTGCGATACAATGCCACTGCGCCTATGCACTGGATCAGGTAGGTCATTTCCATAAGTGTATAAACAGGCAATACTATTGTCCAATTGACGCGAATCCGATACTCCGGTATCATCTATTATAGACATGCTATTTTTGAGTCCAATAGGCATGCTCGTTTGGTGTTGTCTGTATTTGGTAATTGCTAAACAGTTGGAGGAGAGTGTTCGTCCCGCGCGTCCATTGCTATCTCCTTCTGTGTCTCCACAGAAAGAAGAATGTATGAGTTCGAAGATGCACGGAACTGAGACTAAGAGCAATAAACCAGCAAAGAATCAACAAAAGAGGTCCAAGAGTCAGCATAGTCGGCGTTCCCGCCAAACATCAAGTGTTAGGTTGCCTTACTCGTCAGAGGGTACACCTAAATGGCTACGCAAGAACGTTGGAACGTGGGCTTACACAACGCTGACAAAGATCTCTAGTTTTTTCCCTTCGCTGGTTCAAGTCCCTATCAGTGTCCCCATTACTATCTCTATTAATGTTCCCTATACTATTGTTCTCGCGTTGAGCCTCGCTGCTTTCGCGTTGAGCTTCGCTGCCATTTCCAAAAAATAGAGCTAATTTCACATCCCTTTCCTCTTTGGGCGCGGGATCCAGAGAGGAACAGGTTGTATTACAAGCGCACTTGGGTAGCCGGACACCTCTATCGAGTGTCTGGCTACCTTCTTTATCTATCATTTGGCAACAACATAGTACCGTAATCACACCGTCTGCATGCGGGGTGAGATGACGACGCGCAACAGGCACAGCACGCCGATGGCGGCGCAGGCGCCAAGATACATCGCAATCGCCCAGGGCTGGCCAGTATCGCTGCCCGCGAACAGTCCATGCGCCG
>JBDTAI010000091.1:0-6404 GCA_039924685.1 Ktedonobacterales bacterium | reverse complement strand
CACGCCCGCGCTCGCCTCTGCCAGCGCCACGGCATGTCCCAGCGCCCGGCGTAGCGCATCATCACTCGCACGCGACGGTTCACTACTGTTCAGCGTCGGCCACAGAATCGCCATGCTGTATGCCTCTGGCTACCAATGAAGAGTATATCTGAGGTATTCTACCACATGAAGCCATGCCATTCAGTCGGCCAGCGGCTGAAGCCGCGCCTGAAGTCCCAACGGGACGCGAAGCCTGCCTCCGCAGGCTGAAATAGTGAGCGATACATGCGATTCGATATTTTCACGCTGTTCCCAGAGATGTTTCGCGGGCCGCTGGATGAGAGCATCATTGCGCGGGCGCGGGAACGCGCGCTGGTGGAGATTGCGCTGCACAATCCGCGTGATGTGACCACCGACCGCCATCATGTCGTAGACGACTATCCCTATGGGGGCGGCGCAGGCATGGTGATGAAGCCGGAGCCACTGTTTGCCGCCGTGGAGGCTGTCTATGCGGGTGGGCCAATTATCCTGCTGAGTCCGCAGGGGCGTGTCTTCACCCAGGCGGTGGCGCGTGGGCTGGCGGCGGAGTCGCGCATCACGCTGCTCTGCGGCCACTATGAAGGTGTGGATGAGCGTGTGCGGCTGCATCTGGCGACCGATGAACTCTCGCTTGGCGATTTCGTGCTGACGGGCGGTGAGCTTGCGGCGATGGTGATCGTTGACGCCGTGACCCGCCTGCTCCCCGGTGTGCTGGCCCCCGGCTCAACCGAGGAAGAATCGCATACGGCGGGGCTGCTCGAATATCCGCAGTATACCCGTCCGCCGGAGTTTCGTGGCTGGCGGGCTCCCGATATGCTGCTGAGTGGCAACCACGCGGCCATTGCGCGCTGGCGACGCAAAGAGTCGCTGCGCCGCACCCGCGACCATCGCCCCGATCTGCTGGCCCGCGCCGACCTCTCGGACCTTGACCGCAAGCTGCTGGCCGAACTCGATGCCGAAGTGACCGATTCCGCCAATCAAACCGATACGCAAGATAACTGACAAGGTTCGCTATCGATCTGTGCGTTCACAGCCTGCGGAGGCAAGCTTCGAGCGCCCGATGGGACGACAGGCGCGGCTTCAGCCGCCAGCAGCGCCACACGATGCAGGATGACGCAGTATAATGGACAGGATACAGATGTGCGTGTGTCGGCAGGCGTCGGTATATGTCCGCGCCTGCCCGCGATTGTCCGTTTCAGGGGGCGCCCGACGGAATAGAGAGAGGGATACACCTACCTCACGACACCCTTGTTCCTCAACCGCACACCATCCAGTCAGAGAGATAGAGCAGGTTATGGACGAGCGAGACAGCATGGCCCGTGGACCAGGCGAGGCGCAGCGCCAACACCGATCTTTCCAGCCGCTGCACGCGCAACACGACGCACCACGCGCAACGCATGCCGTGGCGGTGAAGACCGTCGAGAAGACTGAAGGGAACGGAACCGTGACGCATCCGACACCCGCTGACACGCTGCAATCTGCGACCGGCGCCGACACAACTGAAGCGGCAAGCCAGCAGGCGGCTGACACATCATTGCCGATCAATCCACCTGATCCGCGCGATCCCCAGACGCTTGCGCGGCTGCTGCGCCGCACAGCGAGCGGTGGCTATGAGATCAGCGACGCCGATCTGGTGCGGGCGATTCGCGCCTGGAATGCGCGTGGCGAGCGCGCGGTGACACAACGCCTCAGTGAATTGCTGGTGGACCGTTGCATGCCAGAGTTTTCGCGGCGCGCATCGGGCCTGCGCCATCGCCCCGATCTGATGCAGGACACCATCCAGGGCATGATCGAGCAACTGCTGCGTGAGGCGCTCAACCCGCGTGAAGAGTTTATGACACTCAACTTCATCCACTATCTGCGCTGCCTCTGCGCCGACAATTTTGGGCGCGTGTTGCGGCAAGAGGGCTTGAGCTACAAGCGCGACGCGCAGGGACGACCGGCGGGACGACCACAGCACGTTCCACGCGCCCTGATCGAGCAGATTGATGTGACCGCCGAAGACCGCGAAGATGCTGGAGCGCAGAGCCGGACCATCGCCGATCCACGCGACACCATGGAGGAGCGCATGGCAGCGGTTGAGGCGCAGCGCATCCTCAACTATCTGCCCGACCCGCTGGACCGGCGTATTCTGGCGTTGCGCGTCTTCGAGCATCTGCGCTGGGACGACATCGCCGCCTTGTGTGGCAAGACCGAACGTACCATGCGCCTGCGCTATGAGAAGGCCCGCGTGCGGCTGCGCGAATGTCTGGAGGCGGAATTGACGGAAACTTCCGCTTTTGGATCGGTCAGTCAGGAATAGGCAGGGTGAACCGGCGTCCGATGAGTATGTTCCCCTATCCATCGCTTCCACCGGTAAAGATGCAGAAAGATGCAGCGGGATACCCAATAAAGGCAGGCAGAAAACATGAGCGACATGAACAACACACAGAATGTGGGCAACGGGCGGCGCGACCTGATGCGCGCGAAGATGGCGCTGGTGGCGGCGCGTGAGCAGGGCGCCACTGAGGCGCTAGGGGCGGAATTGGTCAAGCATCCCGCCGACGCCGACGAACTGACGACCTTTGCGATGGCGCTGATCGCCACCGCTAGCTATGACGCGGAGCCGATCCCTGCCGATGTGTGCGAGGTGGCGGCGCGGGCGCGCACACAGGCGTTCGCTGTGGTCTTTGGCGAGCCGGTGGCCGCTCCTGTCGCTGTCGCTGCTCCCCAGGGGGCGCTGGCGGGGATGCTCTCGCTCAAGGCACTGCGGCAGGCGCGCGGCCTGGGCATGAAGACCGTCGCCGAGCGACTGGGCCTGGGCGCCGATGTGTTGAGCGCGCTGGAGGCCGGGCGCATCGCCGTGGCAAGTGTGCCTGAGCGGCTGACCAACGCGCTGGGCGAGTTGCTGGGCGCATCGCTCGATCAACTCACTGGCGCGATGAGCCTCTCGGTGCAACCAGCCCTGCGCCGCAGCCAGGTGGGCGCCGTCAAGGGCGATCAGGCGCCTGCGCCACTGGACTTCGCCGAGGTGGTGCGCCAAAGCCCCAGCATGAGCGCCCAGCAGAAGGCCGCCTGGCTGGCGGAGTGACGGTAGAGGCTGCCTGCCCTATCGTCCCTGCTGCGTCGGCCCGACCGGCGCCGCCATCTCGTGGTCGCGGACCTTGAGATAGCCCAGATAGGTGATGGCGCAGAGCATGGCGGAAAACAGCCCCAGCAGGCAAGCGCCCATCAATGGGATCGTCGCGTCCGCCGATACGGAGGGCGCCGCGCTTTGCACCTCCAGCGCAAGATACCAATAGAGGAAGCCGAACACAAACGTTGTGAGCGGGATGATCGGCAGAAAGAACTTGAGGAAGTGGCGTCCGGCATCGCGGCGATGGGCGTCAGGTATGCCATGCTGGCCGCGAACGCTTTGCCCGCGATGTTTGTTTAGCTGTTTGCCGCCCTGCCTGGTTTGCGCTATCTCTCGCCAGCCCAGCGCTTCCCGCTCTCCTGTTTCACGCGCTCTGGGCGCCTCTGCCACCGCCACCCGTACTGCCCGGCGGCTGTGCAGATCAATGACGCGCCTGTCACTCGCGCCACTAGCCGCATCATTTATTGTTTGATCGCGCTGTGGTGTTTCCCCATCTCGCTCGCTGCCGCCCCAGAATCTTGGTCCCATGTGTGTCGTTCCCCTCTTGGTCGCGTGCTTTGCGCTTCTTCCGCCATCCCAGTATAATGAGGTTTCAAGGCGTGCTCGCCTTATGCCTTACCAGAACGTCCTATATGGGATGTTGTGTTGGGATGTTTTGCCGGTTGACTCTACCCAGCATCCCTATGGCGCCTTCGATGCAACGCTATCGAACAGGGCAAACAAAGCGGATAGAGCTGATACGACAGTGATACAACAGTGATACGACAGCAAAGCGCAAGCGGCCAGTTGGGCGCATGCTGTATACCTACCTGCATACCTGCCCATGCGCAAACCGGATGGGCGGTCGCATACGACTCAAGGAGACCCTGTATGAGCGGAGGACATTCCAACCGCAATAAGCGCGGGGGCGGCGCTCGTCCCCGTCACGGCCCGCCGCGCCAGACCGGCGGACGTAGCGCACACAGCGGCAACGGCGGCTCCAGCAGCAAGAACATCGTCAGCATTCCAGCCAACACGTCGAATACACTCAGTACGCCCAGTACACTACCCGCAGCGGGCGACCAAGCGGCAAGCCCTGTGCGCGCACAGGGGAGCACAGCGAACAACGGGGTGAACAATGGCACAGGCAGTGGGCAAAACAACATGCGTAACGGGACGCAAGCAACGCTAGCGGGGAAAGCCGCTACGGCGTCATCTCCTCCGCTGGTCATTCGCCCACCACAACCACCCCAGATAGCGCCAACGCACCGCACGCCACAGGCAGCGCCCAGTCTCCCGACGATACACCGGCCCACGCCACAGCAGGCGCCCCGCGAGCGCACGGATGCCAATGAAACCGCGCCTGAAGCGTCAACGCCGACTGCGGCATTTACCGAGGCGTTTGTGGTCGAGCCGATACAGGGCGAACGTCAAGACGAACGTCAAGACGAGCATCAGGGCGAACGTCAAGGCAGGAAGCAGATAGTAACCTCTCCTGCTGCGCCACGCCCCCGCTTCGGGGGATACTATGCGCCAGGGCAGAACGGCAGAAACAACCAGCATGGCGGCCAGACCGTTCAGAATGGTCAGCATGTCCAGTATGCGGCAAATGGTCATGCCACCCAGCATGGCGCCGCTGGACCGACTGGATTATCGTCGCCACAGATGAGCCATGAGCTAGTGACTCCACCACGCCAACCGCACCGCGCCGGGAGCAATGGGAGCAGCGGCGCGAATGGGAGTACTGATGCCAATGGCGTCAATGGCGTCAATGGCGTCAACAGCCATATGCAGCCGCCATTGTCTGCCGAGCGTATGCGCGATGAGGACGACGACATTGTGATCTCGCCGGCCCCACGCGGCGAAGTTGGCAAGCTGATTGACGCGCTGCACACGATTTTCGAGCAGGATCGCGCCATCTCAAGTCAGGGGACCAACCAGCGGTGCGGCATCTGCTACCTCCATTATCCTGCATCGGACCTGGAGTACCGCGAGAGCGAAGGCTTCTATGTTTGCCCCATTTGCAAGCGTAGCCTGGGCAATTCACGACTGATGATGGTGCGCCGCCAGCAGCGATAAGCGAACCGGTAGCCGACCGCTGGCAAAAAAGGGGACTGTGCGGCAGGCGTCATCTGTGTTACAATAGGCTGCGTGGGCGCTGCATGGACAACGCCAGCATTGCTGCGCCCATCAGCCGAACCTCTACCCAGAGCGAGAGCGACTATTTCTGTATAGTCTCACACGTCTCGTACATCACACCATACACCGTCACATAGCATCGTTTGAGGAGAACATCGTGGGCGCACTACCCAAGAAACGACAAAGCAATGCGCGCCAGGGCAACCGTCGCGCGCACCATCATGTGAAGCTGCCACAGCTCACCGTCTGCTCGAATTGCCGTCAGGCGCGACTCTCGCACCACGTCTGCCCGAACTGCGGTGTCTATCGCGGGCGGCAGGTGCTCAACATCAAGCAGCGCAACACCGGCGACGAGTAGCGGCAATCATCGCGACGCCATCGCGCAACGGCGCAAGCTCATCACGGCGCGTCATCAGCGGGTTCTCTATAGCGGAGGGGCCAGTGAGCCAGCGATTCGCTTTCATCTTCCCCGGTCAGGGCAGCCAGACGGTGGGCATGGGCGCGGATGTGTATCACGCCTCGCCCGCCGCCCGCGCCGTGTTCGCCGTAGCGGATGACGCGCTAGGCTTCGCGCTCTCGCGGTTGTGCTTCGATGGACCGGAAGCGGCGCTGCGCGAGACGCTGAACACGCAGCCCGCGCTGGTGGCGACGAGTCTGGCGTTGCTGGCGGCGTTGCAAGAGGCCGCAGCGAGCGCTGGAGTTGCGGATGCGGCTATGGCGCCCGAAGCCGCACGCGCAACTGGCGATCTCGCCGAGCCGCTGCGCCCGGGCTACCTTGCGGGGCATAGTGTTGGCGAATATGCGGCGCTGGCCGCCGCCGGCGCGCTGAATGTGGCGGAGACGCTGCGGCTGGCGCGTGAACGTGGTCGCCTGATGAGCCAGGAGGGCGCCAACTGCCCAAGCGGGATGGCCGCCATTCTGGGGATGGACGCCGCCGCGCTGGAGCCGATCTGCGTCGAGGCGACCGCCCAGGCGCGTGGGGAACTGGGGGACGCCGCCGATCAAGCGGATACACACCCCGGCGCCGGTCGGGTGGTGATCGCCAACGACAACGCCCCCGGTCAGGTGGTGATCTCCGGCGCCAGCCGCGCGCTCGAACTGGCGATGGAGCTGGCGAAGGCGCGGGGCGCAAAGCGGGCAGTGCCGCTGGCGG
>JBDTAI010000090.1:0-4679 GCA_039924685.1 Ktedonobacterales bacterium | reverse complement strand
CACGCGATGTTGTATTGCTACTCCATCGCGTGCCGTGCAATTCAATGTTGAGCGCTCATACTTCCCTACCGCGTGTTATTGAGGACAGGGATATTGGAGACACTCCAGCGGTTGTTGGCGCTCTTGACCTGGAACTGGACCATCGAGATCGCGTCGGTTGGGCAGCGCACGATGCACAGGCCGCAACGGATGCACTTCTCTTCGTCAATGATCATGTCGGCGCCGCCTTCCCACTCTGCCGCCGCCAGTTCGTGCAGCTTGTCGCCCTTCACCACGCGGGTCAGTCCCTGCATGCTGATACAGTCATAGGGGCAGATGTCCACACACCCGCTGCACAAAATGCAGATCGAGGGGTCAATCGTGATGTTGAGCTGGCACTGAAGGCAGCGCCGCGCCTGCGTGATCGCTTCCTCCGGGCTGTAGCCCGTCTCGGCCTCCGCTGTGATGCTAAAGCGTTTTTGCAGCGGCAGCGACGGGATGATCTGGTAGGGGATCGACTCGTAATCGTCCACCATGCCGCGCCGGAAGTCGGGCAGTTCGATCTCCACCGGATCTTCGGCGGGGCTATCCTGCACGCCCAGATAGCGGTTGATGGCGGCAGCGCCGTCGCGCCCGTCGGCGATGGCCGAGATCAGGTTGCGCGAGCCTTCGGTGAAGTCGCCGCCCGCGAACAGGCCAGGATAGCTGGACATCCAGGTGTCGCGGTCCACCAGTGGAATGCCCCATTTGTTGACTTCGAGGTCGTTGAGTTCTTTGGCGGGAATCCATGAGGTATCGGCATACTGGCCAAAGGCCGAGATCACTGTATCACACTCGACGATGAACTCCGAGCCGGGGACCGGCACCGGACGCCGCCGCCCGCCCGCATCGGGATCGCCCAGGCGGTTGCGGATCATCTTCACGCCACTGACATGCACGCCATCATCGCTGAGAATCTGCACCGGCGAGCAGAGATAGGTGAATGCGACATGTTCGAGCATCGCCTCATCCACCTCATACTCATCGGAGGGCATCTCTTCTTTCGAGCGGCGATAGAGCACATAGACCTTCTCGGCGCCGAAGCGGATTGACGAGCGGCAGCAGTCCATCGCCGTGAAGCCCGCGCCCAGCACCACCACCTTCTTGCCCACATAGACCGGCTCGCCGAAGTTGACTTTTTCGAGGAACGGCAACCCGGCAACCACGCCGAAGAGGTCCGAGCCGGGGACTACTTTGTTGTCGGGGCCGGTCAGCGGATTGGAGAGCATGCAGCCCGCGCCGAGATACACCGCGTCGTAGTCGCGCAGCAGATCGGTAAGCTGTACATCCTTGCCGACGGTGGTATTGAGCTTGACCTCGATGCCCAGCGCGTCAAGGTACTCGTCCACCTCTTCGTGTGTCACCTCACGCGGCAGACGCCAGACGGGGATGCCGCCGACCATCATACCACCAGGAGCGGCATACATATCGAAGACCGTGACGGGATAGCCCATCTCGGCAAGCTCGCGCGCGCAGGCGACGCCCGCCGATCCAGCGCCGACGATGGCGACCTTCTTGCTCCTGGTGATGGCCGGTCGCTCCGGCAGGTGGCGATATTCGCGGTGGTCATGCGCGGCGCGCTTGAGCCAGCAGATGGAGACCTGGGCGCCATCCACCTTGTTGCGGCGGCAGACCGGCTCACAGGGACGCGCGCAGGTGCGGCCCAGCACGCCCGGCACCACATTGGAGCGCCGGTTGAGCACATACGCCTCGTCAAAGCGTCCCTGCGAGATCAGGCCGATGTAGTTGGAGACATCGGTGCGCGCTGGGCAGCCGACCTGACAGGGAATATTTGTTTTATACCAGTCGGGATCCGCGGCCTCCGACTGATACAATTCCTCTAAATCCGCATCTGGATCGTACATGGGTTGTTCCCTTTCGTGGCTCCGTCGCACGTATGATAGTCTGTTGCGCGTATGATAGTCTGTTGCACGTATGACAGTCTGTTGCGCGTTGCATGTGAAGGCGCGCTCATCACACTGCGCCAGTCAAAAGTATACATCAACCGCGCGCGCATCGCTACCGTAAGGCGTCTACCTGCCGCACCGTAGGGTATTGGCAGTATCCCGTCAGCGTGGCTTTGCCGCTCTCGGCCTTGATGGTCGAGTGGGCCGCTCTCGGCCCTGAAAGGCCAGAGCATGGGCGAGGACGCGGACTGAAGTCCGCCAGAACCTATGCGTTTACCTCTGGTATGCTGGCGCTCAGGCATTGATACCCGCGAAGATCGCAAGAACTTCGTTGGCGCATCCCCACGAAAGCGTCACCCCAGAGCCACCATGCCCATAATTGTGGATGACATAGCGCCCAGGCGCCATCTGTTCGCAACTGAGGCAAATCTCCGCGCGCACCGGACGCAGGCCGCTGGCGCCTGTGGCATTGCCCAACAGTTGCGCAGGCGCCGTGCCAGCCAGTTCCGGCCCCACACGTTCCCGAAACTCGCGGGCGATACGCTCCCCAGCCAGCGCGGCCAGGCTCATGGCAAACGCCTTGTCATAGTCGAGCAGGAGCGTGGCGCATCGTTCGAGGATGCCGTTGCGCGTCGCCAGGTCCACGACACGCATTTCCTTGCCCTCTTCATATGTGCCGCCAAGCACGATGTCGTTCAGGCGCGGCACAACATAGGTAAGCTGCGCAGGCTCAGACTCATCGAGCAGCACCTTGTCGAAGCCATTGGCCGCGACGCACAGCACTTGCCCGCGTGCGGAATGCACACCCCGCCCGTCAGAACTCTCGGTTCGATCATGCTCGACCAGATCGCGCGCGCCAAGCCCTGCGCAGTTGATGAGTACGCGCGCCTGCTCCTTGCGCTCACCCGCATCCGGGAATGCTTCCTCCCAATGCTCGAAGGTTTCTTCCCAACTGGACACCGTGTGGTCACCTATCGTTCCCCCAAGCCGCTCGATCTGAATCGCCAGATAGGGCAGGTAGTTGGACATATCAATCACCGGCGCATCAAAGACGATCCCTGACGCATAAGCGCCGGATTTGTCGGGCAAGGGCGGCAACTCACGCTGCGGAATAAGCTGCGCATCAGCCACGCCCGCCCACGCTGGCGGCGTGTGCTCGTGGCGGCTCAGATAGTGGAATGGTCGGACCACGACGCCGCTGGCAGGCTCGTCGCGCGCCAGTCGCTTGAATTCGGCAAGGCTCTCCGCGCTCCACTGCAAGACGTTCGCGCCGCCGACGGCATAGGGAACCCAGGTAGCGGCGGCGACCGACGACACAGTATCCGGCCAGCGTTCACGTGTCCAGATCACGACGCGATGACCGGCTTCGAGCAGGCGCAAGGCCGCTGTGAGGCCGGAAACGCCTGTTCCGACAATCAGCGCATCCATAGGAAGTTCGCCTACCTCTCGCTCCTGAAACATCCATCACCCATCTCGATGGGAAACCAGAGTTCAGGCGTCAACCATGTCCCTGTAGCCCTCACCTGCAACACTCGCAACAGGCGCGGGCATCGCTACTGGTACGCTTGCCTCCCCAGCGTCACCTAGGGCGCGCTCGAAGAAGGCTGCCACACGCTGGCAATAGCCCTGGCGATCAAGGAAATAGGTACCGCAGTGGGCGGCGCCCACGCCGATCCACAGTTCCTTTGGCTCTACCGCCGCCGTATACAGGCGATGGGCATGCTCCACCGGAATCATCTCATCCGCTGTGCCGTGGATGATCAACAGCGGACGCGGCGCGATCTGGGCGACATAGCGTAGCGGCTCGACATCGGCATGATGATAGCCTGCGCGCTGCTTGATGAAATAGTCGGCGATGTGGGCGAACGGCTCACCCGGCACATGGATCGTATGGGCGATGGCATGGCTCAACACGTCGGCATGCGTGGCGAAGGGCGAATCGGCGACGACCGCGCGCACCTGCGGACGCTGCGCCGATCCCCAGATGGCGATGGCGGCGCCCATCGAGAAGCCGATTACGCCGATACGCGCCTCTGGCAGTCGGCGCTCCGCATAGCCTAGCGCCGCGAAGAAGTCATGCACTTCACGATAGGCCAGCGTAACGGGGACGCCACGACCAGCGCCATGCCCATGATAGTCGAACAGCAGCACATTGAAGCCTGCGCGCCAGAGCGCGGCCCCGATGCCCAACAGATCAGACTTGCTGGCGCGGTAGCCGGTGCAGCCGATGATGACGCGGTTGGTCTCTGGGCGTGAGAGCCACCAGCCATCAATCGAGTGATTGCCACCATCAGTGGGAATGGTGACGCTCTCGAAGCTGGCGCCCATCTCGAAGGGCGTGAAAACGTAATCGTCGGTGGGGCTGGGACGCTTAGGCGCCGTCAGCGCGTGCGCCACATAGTAGCCGATGCCCAGGCTGCCCGCTGCCACACTCACCGCCGCCAGCCCAACCGCTGTCGCCACACTCCGCACACCATGTCTCCGAAAAATTGAGTGTACCCCATGTACCCGTGCCATATGCTTGCTCCTCCTGGCTATTCCCAGGATGCTGTCTGGAAGCGTGCGCTGGAGCGACGGCGTAGCACAGCGCATCTTTCTCGTGCCTTCTAATTATAGCGCAGACAGCGTGCGGCTGTCTGCCAGCACCCCGGCGGCGCTCGGCGTCCATATCACTGATCAGCACACAAAAAGCCCCCTCTCGAACAGCGAGAAGGGGCTTTCGTGCAGCTACCGGCGGGCTACTTCAGGTCGGCC
>JBDTAI010000089.1:0-4418 GCA_039924685.1 Ktedonobacterales bacterium | reverse complement strand
GCCGATCAGCGCGCCGCCGATAATCAGCCAGGCCGAGTTGGGCTTGAAGCGTAGCAGGAGCGTGAACGCCGCGATACCCAGCAGAATGGTGAGCGGATCGATCAGCGCGTTTCTGCCAAGTTGCAGGCTGACGGCGGCCATCAGCGCCAGCGCCGCCACGTTCAACCCATCCAGCAGTGTCGCGGTGATCGGCGATCTGCGCAGGCGTGTCGCCAGCGGGTGAATCGCGCCAACATAGACGAACGACGGCAGGAAGATCGCCAGCGTGGCGATCAGCGCGCCCTGCCAGCCGCCCACCACGTAGCCAACGAAGGTGGCCGTGGTGAAGACCGGGCCGGGGGTGAACTGGCCGATGGCGACAGCATCCAGCAGTTGGCGCTCCGTCAGCCAGTGCAGCCGATCCACGAAGTCGCCCTGCAGGAAGGCGAGGATCACATAGCCACTGCCATACAGCACCGCGCCGATCTTGAGGAAGGTGAGGAAGAGCATCAACGGATCGTAGACTGTCGCGCCCGTCGCCAGCGTCGTGATGATCGCCGTCGCCGTTGCGCCCAGGGTCCGCATGCTGGTGAGCGCGTTGCGTGTCGCCTGCGCCATTCGCCCGATGACTTCTCGCATGGCTGCAACAAGCGCGGCTGGCGTCAACAGAAGGCTTGCCGCCGGAACTGCGCCACCTGAACCACGCCGCCTACGATTGCGCGCGAGATGTTGACCATAGCGGATCAGACCGAACGCTAGCGCGCCGCCAAAGAGCAGCGCCAGTTCGTTGACGCCGAGCAGGTAGAGCGCGAGGATCGCCAGCGCCACGATGACAGGCGTGACGCTACGGAGCGCCGTGCGGCTCAACCCCCAGATCGCCTGGACGATGATGGCGATGATCACTGGCTTGATGCCATAGAGCAGCCAGCCCACCTGCGGTGTGGAACCGAACGTGACATACGCCCACGCCAGCGAGAGCACGATCAGCATTGCCGGGCCGATGAAACAGACGCCAGCGATGATCAGCCCCAGCCAGCCAGCGCGCAGATACCCCAGGTAGATCGCCAGCTCCGTCGAGTTGGGGCCGGGAATCAGGTTGATCACACCGATCAGATCGAGGAAACGCTGATCGCTGATCCAGCGACGACGGCGTACCACCTCCTCGCGCATCATGGCGATATGCGCGGCAGGCCCACCGAACGCCGTGAAGCCCAGCCGCAGGAAGAGCGCCGCTACCTCGCCCAACGAGTCAGGGCGGCCTGCGCCATCATCCGCCAGTGTAAGGTTCGTTTCGGTCGTTTCGGTCGTCGCTTTGTCTGTTGTGGTCGCCTCGTCGCTCATCAGTTGTCACCTCAACTCCCCCAACTGCGCTCTGTTTTGCCGCGCGCCAGCCCGTTCGCTTCCATCTTTCATACAGCATGATGAGCATACCATCCGCTCTATGACGCCTATTGTCATATTGCCCTGCTCATACATTATTCTCGCTGGCATCTGATGAAAGACAATGCAACCACGTTCACTCTCTGCGCGTCTCAACTGTACGATGATATGGCTCGAACAATGGATGGGTGGATAGAGCGGATAGCCCTGGGCGGGAGAGCGGGAAGGCCAGCGGCCGAAGCCTCGCCTCTGGGCTGGCAGCCACAAAGCCTGCCTGCGTACGCTGGAGATGCGGGCTGGAGACAATCCCTGGCGAAACGGCGCCACAAACCTGTAACTCTACGATGGATTGAGGGCATAGAGGGGATAGCCCTGAGCGGACACGTTTGTTATACTAAGTTCTGCCGAAGCGTCGCTCATCTGAAGGGCGACGAAGATAAGGGAGAGAACAACACGCGAAACCATATACGGGGAGAACACTACCCATGCGGATAGAAGGCGCGTACACGTTTCCTGGCGTGATAGACCGTGTCTTCGCCAGGCTCGTCAACCCGGATGCGCTGGCGCGATCCATACCCGGCTGCGAGCGGTTGACACAGTTTGGTCCGCCCGACGCCGCTGGCGCCACCATCTTTGAGGCGCGGCTGCGCCTGGGAGAGCGCCGTCAGCCCTACACCGCCACCGTCAAAATACTGGCGGTGCGCCGCCCGGCCTATCTGCGGCTGGAGATTCAGGGGCGTGGCCCAGCAGGACCACTCAGCGGGCAGGGGTCTATTGATCTGGTGGAGCAGGAGCGGCACACCATCGTCGCCTACACACTTACGCTCGATGCCGCTGATCTGCCATCGGATCAGGCAGCAGCGACTCAGGCGGGCCAGACCATCGCGCGCTCCACCTGCGCCAATATCGCCGACGATCTCTACGCCGAGTGGGCCGTCCAGCCCGCGTTTGCGTCCATCGCCGGATTAGAGTCTAATGGCGCCCTGCGTCCGCTCAATGTGCAGACCGAGCGCGGCCAGATCATCACCCTCACGCCGCTGATGGATGGCCTGGGCAAGCGTTCGCGGTTCGCCTTTGCGCGTCCCTGGGCGCAGCGCGCCGTCTGGATGGGCGCCGGGCTGGCGCTTGGCCTTGCCGCCATCGCGCTGACGCTGGGTGTGGTGCGCAAACTTGGCGGCCACAACGACTGAGCAGCCAGCGCCAACCTCCAGTGCGTATTGGCGCCGATAGGCGCGTATGTTCCGACGCGCATGCAGCGTATACATGGCAAATACAGCATAATACACAGCAGTAGCCGTGTGAGTGGCTGATCGCAGGCGGCGTGTGATCGTGTAGAGAACGTGGTGTGGGGCAGGGAAGGACGTCGGGATGGTATGGTCACAGAAGCGCAACAACTGAGCGGGCAAGTCATCGCCGGCTATCGCCTGCTGCATCCCATCGGCTCCGGTGGTGGCAGCGTGGTCTACCTGGGCGAACGCCTCGAGCAGCCTGCCCCTGCAACGCCCGATCTGTTGAGCGACCTTGCCCCGCAGCGTGACCTCGATGCCTTCGATACCCTTGATAGGTTCGACGCCGAACAGACGCTTGATGCCCTCGATGCGCTGGACGCCCAGGATGCGCGCGCCGCTGAAGAGGCGTTGCGCGCTCAACTGGTGGCATTCAAGATACGCCTGCCGCTTGGCGCCGCAGCGGGGGAGGGCGCCTCGATCTCGCAGGCGCGCTTCACGCGTGAGGCGGCTATCGTCGGCAAGCTGCGCCATCCACACATCGCGCCGATGCTCGATTATGGCGAACAGGATGATGTGCGCTACATCATCTTCCCCTACTACGCCAATGGCTCCCTCATCAATTGGCTGGCCAGCCGCCCGGCGCCGATCACGCTGGTCGAGATCGCCCGCTATCTCGATGAACTTGCCGACGCGCTCGATTACGCGCACGAGCGCGGCGTTATCCACCGCGATGTGAAGCTCTCGAACGTGCTGGTGGACGCTAATGGCGCGCTGCTGCTGACGGATTTCGGTGTGGCGGCGCTCTTCGAGAACGGCCTTGAAACGCTGCTGCGCGCGGGCGATGCGGCGACCCTCACCCGTACCGGCGAGACGGTGGGCACGCCAACCTATATGGCGCCAGAGCAACTCAGTCTGGGCAAACTCACACCCGCCACCGATGTCTATTCGCTGGGCGCGACGATCTATCAACTGGTTACCGGACGCCCGCCGTTCCAGGCCGATTCGCTGCTGGCGATGGCGATGCTGCACCTGCAAGAGCCGCCCGCGCCGCCGAGCCATGTGCGGCCTGAGCTGCCACCCGCCGCCGAGGCGGCGATCCTGCGCGCGCTGGCGAAACAGCCTGCCGACCGCTTTGCCAGCGCCGGAGCCTTTGCCCGCGCCTTCAGCGCTGGTCTTGCGGGTCACTGGATCGAGGGGCTGACGCCCGCTCTCGCTGGTGGGGGGCAGATGGACCTCGCCGCGACCACTCCGGCAACCCCGGCGCCGCTCAATGCCCAGCACACGGCGATCACACCCGATGCGGCGAACGCCCACGCGCCAACCTGGCCGGATGGCGCATCTAGCGGTGCAGTTGCGATAACGCCAGCCGCTATACAGGCGGCGCACGCAATTGCCCCAACACGGCGATTGCCACGCTCCACCCGCGCGCGCATTGGCCGGGCGCTCGTGGGGACGCTGATTGCGGCGATCATCCTGGCAGTCAGCCTCGCCGGACTGCAACAATTCCGGCGCGGCGGCTTCTTCGGCGTCTTCGGGGTGGGCGGCACGCCCACGGCTGCGTCGTCGTCGCCATTCAAGGCAAGCATCCCCGCCGGAAAGCTGCGTTATGGGGTCACTGCTCCGGGGCGCTGCGATAGCGGTGGGGCCACCTGGACATGGAATACGCAGGCGCGCCAGCAGTGTAATAGTGGTAATCTGCTGTTGAGCGCGCCGAACTGCCAGTGCTCGCTGGGGCTGGTGCGGCTGCAATCCTTGCCAACCGGCGCCGATCCCACCGAATATGTGGCGCAGGCGCAGGTGGAGGCTATCGAGTCGTCGAATGTTGATTAC